>CAZIDC010000006.1:0-23046 GCA_964537885.1 uncultured Syntrophaceae bacterium
ATTGGAACGGAGATGGGAAGATTGACCTTCTGGTTGGAGATGGCGGTGGATACTTGCACATTTTCCTTAACGCCGGGGCAGCGGATTCTGTAGATTTCGCCCCGGGGGTCAAGGTGCAAGCCGCCGGGAAAGACTTGGATGAAGGTAGCGACGCGTCCCCTTGCGTGGTCGATTGGAATGAAGACGGAAAAAGGGATCTCGCCATGGGTATGGGAAATGGGGTAATTTATATCTTCCTCAATGAAGGATCTAACGAACAACCGATTTTCGGAAAACCGATCCAACTGAATGGGGGAAGTTTAGATGTGGGATCTAATTCCTCTCCCGATTTTGCGGACTGGAACGGAGATGGCAAGAAGGATTTGATCATTGGCAACGATGACGGGGAAATCTTTGTTTTTCTCAACAAGGGGACGAATGAAGACCCGCAATATGAGAACAAAGGGGAAAAACTGCCCTTAAAGTTCGGCGACAATGCTTCTCCTCGGGTGATCGGATGGAATCGGCCGGGGGCAAACGATTTGGTGGTCGCTGACCGAAACGGCGAGGTCACGCTCTGCATCAATTCCGGGGGAAGCGGTTCCGCCAATTTCGCGGACAAGAAAGTTTTACGGGCCGGAAAGCGTTAAGGGGGCAGGAAGGGCTTCGCCGGTTTAAAGCAATCTTAGAAACCGGGTCCGGAGATAGAAGCCGGGAGGGGGCTTTTGTTATATTGGGCCGCATCCCGTTCCATTTGGCGAATGCCCTTCATGTACCCGAAGTTTAGGGCTAAATAAAGGCTGAAATGCTGGAAAGAAAACGGACGCCGCCGCCAGAGGGAAGTCAGGTTATAGGTCTGGCGGTAAGCCCAAAAAATTTTCCGCTGCAATTCTTCGGGCGCAAAATGCCGCGGTTGAAAAACAATATTCTGCCGGTCATACTTGGACCAGTCCCGGTGGAGGATGCGGCCCTCTTTTTCCAGGTCCGCGAATAATCTCGTACCCGGAAACGGGGTGAGATGACAGTAGTTTACCCCGGTCAGCCGGTTTTGTTTTACAAACTCCACCGTGGACTGAATCCCTTCCGGAGTGTCCCCGTCGAATCCAAAGATAAAAGAGCCCTGGATGTGAATCCCCCGTTCATGAATTTTCTTAACGGCTTCTTGGTATTGGCGCCGCAGGTTGACGCGCTTGCCGATGGAGCGCAGGACTTCGGGAGAAATGGACTCAAACCCGATGAGGAGGCCGAGGCAGCCGCTGCGGGCAGCGAGGGTTAAGAGCTCTCCGTCATCGGTGATCGATAGAGAACTCTGGGCCACCCACTTCTTTTTCAAAGGAATCATGGCCGCGAAAAGCTCTTTGGCCATGGCCGGGTTGCCGACAAGGTCATCGTCCACGAAGAGAAAAAGCTTCCGTTTGAGGGCTTTGATTTCCTCAAGGACATGGTCGATGGGCCGGGCCCGATGGGATAGCCCGAAATAAGAGCTGACCGAGCAGAAGGAACATCCATTAGGGCATCCCCGGGAGATCTGGACGGTCTGGGGAATGAAATATCTTCGAGCCGGCAGAAGGTCCCACCGGGGCGCAGGCAAAGCGTCCAAAGAAGACCGGGCAGAATTTTGATAAGTCCTTTGCAGGCGGCCCCCTTCCCGATCCTTAAGGACTTGAGCCCACAAGTTTTCGGCTTCTCCGATGACCACTGAATCGCAGTGTTCCAGGGCTTCGTCCGCAAGGTTGGAGGGATGAACTCCACCCATGACCACGGGAATCCCCCGGGAATGGAAGTGATCAGCCAGGGCATAAGCCCGGGAAGCGGCGGCTGTTATGGTCGAAATCCCCACCAGATCTGCTTTCAGATTGGGGTCCACATCCTCCACGGCCTCATCAATCAACCGGACGTCTATCTCCGCCGGGGTCATCGCCGCTAAAAGAGGCAAAGCCATCGGGGGCATGGTAAAGGCGGCCCGCCTTTTCCTCCAGATATAGGCAGTGGCCGCCGGGGCGATTAAAACCACGCGCATTCTAATTCTCCGTTCCGGATTCAGTTCTTTTGGCCATTCCCTGCCCCGCACTGCCCGGCACTCCAAGAACGTTTTTAGCGCGAGGAGAAAAGGATAGGCCGTAAAATTTTTAAAAATTATGAATCCGGAAGCGCGCTCTTGTCAAGAACGAATCTCATATTTTGCACCGGCGAGAACCCAGAGCGCGCGAAGGACCCCCGTATTTTCCTTGACAGCGGCGAATCAACCCAAGTAAAATTTTGCGCAATGCCGAAAAAGCGACTTCTTTTCCGCCTGGGTCTCTTCTACCTATCTCTGATCGGTTTTGTCGGCCATCTTCTCCCCCGCCGCTTGCTGCTCTGGATGGCTGTCTGGGTGGGAACTTTCTATTGGGCGGTCATGAGAAAAGACCGGGAGATGGTTCGCAAGAACCTGACCCGGGTTTTGGAAAATCCCCCGGAAATTAAAAAAATAGTGCGCCGGACTTTCATCCATTACGCGAAATACTTAGTGGACTACACGCGTATGGATCTATTGCGGGAGGATAACTTCGGACGGCTGGTCCAAAGCTTCCAAGGGAGGGAGCATATCGACGGAGCCCTTTCCCGCAGCAAGGGAGGGATGATTCTCACGGCTCACCTCGGGAACTGGGAGATGGGGGGCGTATTTCTCTCCCTGTTAGGCTATTCTTTGAATGTCATTACCGCTCCGGATGTCGCCGCCCGCCTCCATGAGTATCGGGGCCGCCTCCGGCAAGGCCAGGGAATCAAAGTCATCACCCTCAACGATACCCTTTCCTCTTCGCTTGCCGTTTTGAAAGCGCTTCAGGCCAATGAACTAGTAGCCCTCTTAGGGGACCGGGATCTGTTGGGCAAAGGGATTCCCGTAAATTTTTTCGGCCAGCCCGTTTATTTTCCTGTTGGACCGGCGCTCCTGGCCCACCTTTCCAATGCGCCCCTCATTCCTACCTTTGTTCTCCTGGGGCCAAAGAATCAATATCATTGCGTGGCGGAGCCGCCCCTGGTTCTCCGGAGAACAGGGAACCGCGATGCGGATTTGGCGGTCAATTCCCAGCGGATCGCCGCGGTCATGGAAAAATTCATTCGCTCTTATCCCGACCAGTGGTTTACCTTCTATGATTATTTCAACCGGCATAAGGTTTCGTAAGCCCATGGGTCTCTGGATTATTCCCCTTTCCGCCTTTGCCCTTTTTGGACTGAACGAGATTGTCAACCCTCGCCGTGCTCTCCTGGGAAAAATTTTCTGGAAGGGAGACCGCCGGGGAATGGCCCTAACCTTTGACGATGGCCCTCATCCTTATTACACCCCGAAGGTCCTGGAGATATTGGATCATTGCCAGGCTAAAGCCACCTTCTTCGTCATCGGACGGAACCTGCGGGATCACGGACCTTTGGTGGCCGCAGCTTCCCGGGCCGGGCACGTCATCGGCAACCACTCCCTCAATCACTGGCGGCTGATGAACTTTTCCTCGCCGGAAAAACTCCGGCAGGAGATTTTGGGATGCCAAAGAGAAGTCGAGCAGTGGGCGGGATACAAGCCTCGTTTCTACCGGCAGCCCGCCGGCTTTCGCAACCCCAACATCTTCCGCATCTTAAAAGAATTAGGGATGGCCATGGTCGGATGGCAGGTCCGGGCTTTTGACACCCAGCTCCGAAACCCGGAAGCCATTGCCAGCAGAATCCTTAAAAGAGCCCGACCCGGAGGGGTAATCCTCCTCCACGATGGATCTGATTCCATCCGGAATGACGACCGCACCGCTACCCTGAAAGCCTTACCCCGGATTCTGGGAGGGCTCAAGGAGCAAGGGATGAAATTTCTTACCCTCGAAGAGCTTTTAGGGATGAGCAAGGAGATAAAATAAGGCAATGGGCAATGGGCAATAGGCCAGAGGCTATAGGCTATAGGGAAAAGGGAAAAGGTGAAAGGTAAGAGGATATTAGTTTTTGCGGCAATCGCCCTTTTATCAACAGGCCAATTTTCACCGGCCGGCGGCCAGGATGTCAAAGAACTCATCCAGGACATTGACGAGAAGCAGCGGAAAATTCAGACCCTCACCGCTACCTTTTCCCAGAAGAAGGAAACCACCCTCCTCAAAGACCCGCTGGTCTCTTCTGGCGTCATGAAATTCAAACGCCCCAACTTGATCCACTTCACTTATTTAAAACCCAAACCTATGGAAGTGGCCCTCGACGGGAAAAGCATATGGATCTACCCTCCTGGAACCACTCAGGCCGAGAAATATTCCCTCGCTCCCGGGAAAAGAATGACCCAGGCGATCGAGCCGCTGATATCAATCTTCCAAACTTCTCTGGCTCAGCTGGCCGGAAGATATGCCATCGCGTATGAAGGGCTCGAAGCCGATTCCCTCCAGCGCTTCCGCCTCCAGCCCCGGGAGGAAAAGGTCCGGAAGTTTCTATCTACGGTGGATTTGTGGATTGACAAAACATCCGGAGCCATTTTAAAATTCAGGATGATTGAAGCCAACGGGGATCGCCTGAGCTTGGATTTCAGCAATCTTCAGTTCAACCTTCCTCTGACCGACGATGACCTGACAATAAAAATTCCTCCCTCCGTAAAGGTGCTGGACCAGGGTGGACCATGAGCCGCCGTAATGCCGCCGTAACTGGCCTCGGGATCATCACCGCTATCGGGGGTGATGTCCCCTCTTTTTGGGGAAACCTCCTCGCCGGGGTGTGCGGCATCGAACCCATTACCCTTTTCGATCCCTCCCGGTACCGGACGAAGAAAGCCGCAGAGGTGAAAGGATTTGATCCCCGCCTCCATTTCTCACGCCGCCAGCTTAAGCGTCTATCCCGGTGCGATCAGCTTGGGTTGAAAGCGGCCGAGGAAGCTGTCGTAGATTCCAACCTAATTTTGGCGGGGGAGAATCGGGAGAGAATCGGCGTCTTTATCGGCGGCGGCGCGGGAGGAATCTTTTCGGCCGAGCGTTACCGAAGGGAGATGATTGCCAAGGGCTGGCGCAGGGTTCAACCCTCCCTCCTTCTTCCGTTTGCCACCTCCGCGATTACAGATGCGCTCGCGGAAAGGTATCGGATCCTGGGTCCCCGGGCGACCGTGGCCACAGCCTGTTCTTCTTCCGCTACGGCAATAGGTTACGCGCTCAGTTTGATCCGTTCCGGCGAAGTCGATGTGGCCATCGCCGGGGGCAGCGAATCCCTATCTGAAGTAACCTTCGGCGGGTTCAATTCCCTGCGTTCGGTGGATGAAAATTTTTGCCGTCCTTTTGATTTGAACCGCAAAGGCCTTTCTCTGGGAGAAGGAGCGGCCTTTTTGGTGCTGGAGGAAGGGGAACGCGCGCGGCAGAGGGGGGCAAAGGTATATGCCGAGGTTTTGGGGTATGGCCTCACCGGCGACGGAAATCATATGACAGCCCCCGACCCGGAGGGAAACGGCGCCTTCCGGGCGATGGCCGAAGCGTTGCAAGACAGCGGGATCAACCCCGGAGAGGTAGACTGGATAAATGCTCATGGCACAGCCACCCCGGCCAATGACTTAGCCGAGACCAGAGCTATTAAAAACCTCTTTGGCCGGGGGGCCTACCGGATTCCGGTAAGCGGGATTAAATCCATGGTCGGGCACTGTCTGGGAGCCGCCGGCGCGGTGGAGGCCGTAGCCTCAGTCCTGTCGGTAAAAGAGGATAAAATCCCGCCGACGATCCATTATCAGACGCAGGACCCGGAGTGCGACTTGGATTACGTCCCCAATCAATCGCGGAGCAGAACGGTTGAGGTTGCTCTTTCGAATTCTTTTGCTTTCGGGGGGAATAACACGGTTTTGGTATTCGGGAAGGGAAAATAAGCAAACAGCCCTCAGCGTTCAGCTGTCAGCTAAGTAAAAGAAAAAGGAGAGGTTGTTATAATTGGGCTGAAAGCTGATTGCTGACCGCTTATCGCTATTAGAATTTATGGATGAAATCGTTATCACGGGGATCGGCATTGTCTCTGCCTGCGGGGTGGGAAAGGACGCGTTCTGGGCTAATTGCCTTGGCGGCAGGACAGGCATTGCGCCGGTCCGGTCTTTTGACACCTCGGCGTATCGCTCCCACCTCGGAGCCGAAGCCCGAGATTTTAACCCCAAAGATTTCATGCCCCCATTGAAATACCGGCGGATGAGCCGGGTTTCCCGCCTGGCAGTCGCCGCCAGCATCGAGGCTTTGCAAGATGCCGCCCTCAAAGCTTCCCCGCAATCTGCTTCTTCTTTGGGGGTGATCATCGGCACCGGGTACGGCAGTACGTCCCAAACCGACGATTTTTTCGTGGGGATGCTCAGGGGGGGCCCGGAAGGGGCCAACCCCAGCCTCTTTCCGGACACCGTTCCCAATGCTCCGGCCAGCCAGATTTCCATTTACCACGATTGGAAAGGGCCGAACACGACTTTCAGCCAAAACGAAGTCTCGGGCGAGCAGGCGCTGGCTTATGCCTATTGTTCGCTAAGAGAAGGGCGCGCGGCGGCCTTGCTGGTCGGGAGCGTAGACGAATTCAGCGCCGTCCTTTTCCACAGTCTGGCCGCGATTCGGGCCCTTTCTCCGAAAGGTCCCGGAGAAGAGGGCATGCGTCCCTTCGACTGCCGGAGAAACGGGCGGGTGCTTGGAGAGGGAGCTGGCATCCTTGTCCTGGAGAAAAAGCAAAGGGCCTTGGAGCGCGGAGCAAAAATTTATGGTGCGCTCGTTTCCTGCGCCTCGACGGGCGGGCCTGTGGCTATCAATCAATATGAGGCCGGGGCCGAGCAGATGGGCCGGGCTGTGCAAAACGCCATCAAGGGGGCCGGTATTTCTCCATCCGAGGTGGATTATATTTGCGCCACCGCTAATTCTTCCGTGGAGCTCGACCGGGCCGAAGCCCTTGCCATCCAGAAGGTTTTCGGGAAGGCGTCTCTCAGGATTCCCATCAGTTCCCTAAAAGGCCATATCGGGGATTTTTGCGGTTCCGGCGTTCTGCGGGCCGCTGCCCTTCTTCTATCCATGAAAAATGGGAAAATTCTCCCAACCTTCGGTTTAAAGGACCCCGAGTTCGATCTTGACCATGTCATCGATCAGCCGCGCACCTGGCCGATCCAATATGCCCTGCTCGACGGCTTTTCCTTCGGCGGAAGCAATGTCTGTTTGTTGTTCAAGAATGAAAGATAAATGGGACGCAGATGAACGCAGATGGGCGCAGATTTTAAGAAAAATAACAACAATAAAAGCTGGTTATAATTAATGGTTTCGCAAAAAGTAAAATTTTCCCCTTTTATTAACTTTAAAATGGATTTTGGGAATAAATGTTTTATCGGCTTTTATCTGCGTAAATCTGCGTCCCAATAAAAAAATGAAAATTAAAATCATCTGTCCCCGATGGCCAGAGGGAAGCCTCTGGAGGCATTTTGCCTTTCGCTTTCCGTACCTGAGCTTGAGTACGTTGGCTGCCCTCACTCCCCGCAATGCTGAAGTTACCATTGAAGACGAGAACGTCCAGGAGATCAATTTCCAGGATCGGCCAGATCTGGTAGCCATCAGCATCATTACTCCCCTGGCCAATCGGGGTTACGCCATTGCCGATCGCCTTAGGGAGAGGTCCATTCCGGTGGCGATCGGAGGATTCCATGCGACCTGGATGGCTGAAGAAGCGGGACGGCATGCCGATTCCGTGGTCCTGGGAGAGGCGGAGCAGGTCTGGCCTAAGTTGATTGAGGATTTTAAGCAAGGGGCACTGCAAAAGTTTTATAAAGCCGGCGGACAAGCCGAAATGGAGGGCTTGCCCATTCCCCGCCGCGACCTCCTGAAGAAACGGGCTTATTTTTTCACCAATACCATGCAAATCAGCCGCGGCTGTCCCTTTCAGTGCGACTTTTGCTCGGTTACGGCCTTTTACGGCCATACCTATCGCCTGCGGCCCCTGAACGAAGTTCGGAGAGAAGTAGAATTGCTGCTAAAGGAGAAGAATTTCATCTTTTTCGTGGACGATAACATCATCGGCAATCGGACCTATGCCCAGGCCCTCTTTTCCATGTTGAAAGAGTTTCGGGTCAAATGGCTCAGCCACTCTTCCATCAACATCGCCGAGGACGAAAGGCTTCTGCGGGAGGCGGCGGAGAGCGGGTGTTACGGGTTATTCATCGGGTTTGAATCCCTCTCCCAGGAGACCCTGAAAAGCCACCATAAAAATTTTAACCGGGTGGATCGCTACCGCGATCTGATTTACAAAATCCATGATCAGGGGATCGGGATCGAGGGGTCGTTCATTTTCGGCTCCGATGACGACGACCCTTCGGTTTTCCGCCAGGTAGTGGATTTTTGCGAAAAGAATAAGATAGATGCTGCGGTCTTCGCCATCCTTACTCCTTACCCCGGAACGCGGATCTATGAACAATACTCAAAGGAGAATCGAATCTTCTCGCATAACTGGGACCTTTACGACATGGGGCACGTGGTTTTCCGGCCCCAACGAATGACCGTTGAACAACTCCAGGAGGGCCATGACTGGGCCAACCGCCGTTTTTACTCTTATCCTTCTATGTTTAAACGATTCTGGCCTCTCCGCCGGTGCCATCAGGTTTTTCTCCCCAGTAACTGGGGAATGCGCCGGGCGTGGAAGAAGTTAGAAACAAGTTTCAAGTTTCGAGTTTGAAGTTACATGTTAAGAACCGCCAATTAAACTGACCCTCCTTTCCCCTCTTCCGCCTCAGGCGGAGAGAGGACAGGGTGAGGGAGCGAGGGGGTAAAATGGATTCTTTAATCCTGGATCATATACCGTTTCAGATAGACCTGGCGCTGCTCGCCAAAAACATGAGGGTTAAGGAAGGGAGCGGGCAAGCCGAGAGGCTGCAACAGTTGGCCGATGAAGCCCAGGCGGTCGCCAAGCCCAAGGCTCTGTACAAGGTTGCCTTCATCGATTCCAAAGGGGAAGACCGGGTAATCGTCAACGGCATCGCGCTCACCAGTCGCGTGCTGTGCGTCAACCTGGAAAAGGCCCACAGAATTTTCCCCTTCGTGGCCACCTGCGGGGAAGAGCTGGAAAAATGGTCAAGTCCGATTGATGATTTGCTGGAAAAATACTGGGCCGACGTGATCAAGGAAATGGCCTTACGGGCAGCCGTCAAAAACTTGAGCGAACACCTGGCTGAGCGTTACCAGCCGGGAAAGATGTCGAGAATGAACCCCGGATCACTGCCCGATTGGCCCTTGGAGGAGCAGCGTCCGCTTTTCTTTCTCCTCGAGAATGGGCCAGCCTCCATCGGGGTCAAGCTGACCGATTCATTTCTAATGTTGCCCATCAAATCTGTTTCCGGCATATGGTTTCCCACCGAGGAGAGTTTTGAAAGCTGCCGCCTATGCGCGAGGGAAAAGTGCCCCGGCCGAAGAGCCCCCTATGATCAGGGACTTTTCGATCGGAAATACCGGAAACCATAAGCCCCCTCGACTCATGAAAATCCCTCCTCGTCCCCCTCAAATTGTGAAGGAATCCAGGTGCATTAGGGGTTGGGGAGTGAAGGGGCTCACATTCCCTTGACACCCGATTACCTTCCCAGTATATTAACGCTACCCAAAGAGCGAGTTCCTAACAAACAGGTAACATCAAGGAGGTTGAAGATGCGAACCTTTTGGGGGAAAACAGTTTTTTTAGCAGGGTTGATTCCCTTGCTTGTACCCGAGCTGGTCATAGCAGCAGGAGAGAAAGCAAGCCAGTTGGTCATTGTAGCCGATACGCGAAAATTAACAGGTTGGATGGCCTGGTGGGCAAATCTTTATAATGAAAGCCATGTCTACTTCACCATTGTCACGGTAGTTTCCATACCTGTTATTGGTTTAATCCTTGGTCTATTGGCCGACTTTATCATGAAGCGTATTGGAATTGATCTAACCTCCAGGGAACTGTCTGAACATTAAGATTTTATGATCACTATTAATCCGTGAGGGGGTTCATTTATGGATTGGTTATACATTCTCATGCCTATCTCAGGAGTGACCATATTCTGGCCTGGTCTGATTATCCTGGGATTGGGTGTTGGTATAATAGGTGGTTTTTTTGGCATGGGTGGGGCCTGGATGGTCACGCCAGGTCTCAATATATTGGGTTTTCCCATGGCCTTTGCCATTGGAACCGACGTGGCTCATATGGCTGGTAAATCTTTGATCTCGACCTTGCGTCATGGCAAATTCGGGAATGTTGATTATAAATTAGGCTTGATTATGCTGGTGGGAACCGTAATCGGGTTTGAGATCGGGGCCCAGATGATTATGTGGTTTGAACGTATCGGCAAAGTAGATCTCTATGTTCGTTGGTTATACATTATTCTCCTTACTTTAATTGCCTGGATGGTCTTTGCTGATGTGGCTAAAAGGAAGAAAAAGGAAAGAGAGGCTGCAGCATCCGGAAAAGAATTAGATAAACTGGCTACTGGGATTGAATGGTATAAAACCCTGCACAAAATCAAGATCCCCCCGATGATGCATTTCAAAGTGGCCCAGATTTATTGTACCGCCTGGCTGCCTATTTTTGTCAGCTTTTTGACGGGGTGGTTGGCAGGTATTCTGGGCATTGGTGGCGGTTTGATCCGGATGCCTTCTCTGATCTATTTCGTCGGCTGTCCCACCCATGTGGCGGTGGGAACCGACCTTTTTGAGGTCATGATCTCCGGTCTTTATGGCGCCGGCACCTATACTTACAAGGGCCGAACCGAGCTCGTGGCCGCCATCATCATGCTTTTCGGGGCCGCTATTGGAGCTCAGATTGGAACCGTAGCGACCAAATATATCAAAGGTTATGGGATCCGAATCGCCTTCGGATTGGCGGTAATTGGTTGCGGGATTTCCGTGGTTATGAAACTCATCCCAAGGTATGTCCCCTATTGGAAAAATTTAATGGATGCCTCTGCTACCGTGTTGATTCTTGGATTAGTCGGCGCCTTGTCCCTTTATATCTTCATTAAGATGCTCGAGGGAGTCAAACAGGAATTGGCCAGAAAGAAAGAAAAGGTTCAAAGCTCTAAAGCCTAACCCTGAACACCTTTCTGATACAAATGGGGAGAGATATACTATGGCAAAAAAATATTGCTGGATATCGGGGATAGCCCTCTTGCCTTTCCTGCTCACCCTTGGGTGCGGGAAGCTGGGTAAGGTAGACCAGGGAAGAGCAATCGAATTTGACAAGGCTAAAGGAACGGTTACCTTGATCCGGGACTTGAAGGCCGATCCCCAAAAGTTAAATGATAGTATATTGACGCCGGTTACCTATACCATCCCCGCGGATCCGGCAGAAATGGGAGCGGAACCCAAAGTTGGTTACCGGATGAATTTAGATACCAAGAAGAATCAAATTGTGATTTTTAATCCAGCCTCCCAGAATCTTAAAACTATTCATTATACCCTTATTGACCAGAAGGATAATATTGCCAAGGATAACCCCCTGGTCTTTGATAAGGCGGAGGAAAAACCAAAAAAGTTCCCAGTCATCGATCGGGAGAAAAAGACCATTGCGATTTATTCTGGGACACAGAAAATATTGATCACTTTTACCGTTCCGGGGGAATATTTTGCCCTGCCTGATAAGACCTGGGATGCCGGGGATGAAGTCCGCATCTACTGTAAGGAAGAAGGCAAAGCCAGACGGCTGATGAACGTCAGCCAGACTGATATCTTCAAAAAATAAGGATCCGGGTCTTCATTCATTTGGGGGAAAATCGTTTCCGGCTGGGGGAGTTCCCCTGGGGACGATTCTCTTTTCTCCACTTGCCCGTGAAACCGGTTCATGTTAGAAAACGTCAAATACATTTCTTTCAAAGGAATCCCAAGAATATTCTATGACCCTAACCCAAGTCTCGGTCTGGAGGAATTGGGCAGGAAAAGCCGGGGCTCTTTTTTGTATCCTTCTTTTTCTTTTCTTGCTGGATGCATTAACTGCCCGGTTGCGGGAGCCTTTAAATCACCTTCCCTGTTTACCCGGTCAGAAAGTGGCGGTGACGGGTCCTTTACCTGAAAGAATCGGCAATCTTCAGGAATTGACTTATCTAAGTAATTCAAAAAACGTTCGCTTAGTTTTTGACTCAGTGCAGACCGGTTTCTGGTTAGGGGGGTATATGTGGAGGGGCAGTCTCCTCGTTAGCCGGGAGACCCAGCCGGGGCAGTATAAAGTAGCGGTCCCAACCCCAAAAGCAACCCAAGGTAAATCTGTTTCTCTTTTTCAGGTCGAGGTGTTCAAAGACGAGTTTAGCCTCTATAAAGCCTCAACCTCTTTTACCCGGCGTTATCTGCGAATAAGCCCCTGGAGGGCGGCCCTTTTTTTTATTCCTTTTATCTTATTGACCTTCGGAGTTGTTTTTTCCTTTTCCCAAAAAGCCGAAGGCCTTTTAGCTCAAGAAGGCAGGGCTGAGGTTTATCGGGTCTCGAAAGGAGAAAACAGTTACCAAATATATTTTGGCCTGGGTGTAAACCAGGGTATTCTTCCGGGGGCTACTCTTACTCTTTTCAACGATCAAAAACAAACGATTGGGACGGCAACGGTTCAGGAAGTTTTCAAAGATCATTCCATAGCTCAAATTGGTTCGGAATCTTCCGTAAGGCCGGGCTTTATTGTTTCCCGATCGGGATAATGGTTAACCTTTTTTAGAAAGCAAATGGAAGAGAAATATTATAAAAAATTGTGGTGGAAAATCGTTTTTACCACCCTGGGTTTTTCCTTGATCCCTCTTTTTGCTTTGGGGATCACCATCTATTATCAATTCAGCGTCTCTTATACCGCCAAGATCATCGAAAACCTGAAAACCCTGGTGGAAAACCGGCGCAGTTCCATGGATCTCTTCTTTGATGAAAGGGTCTCCCAGTTGGTCACCGTTGCCAATACTCATACCTTAAAACAACTGGGCGAGGAAACCTACCTAAATAAGATTTTTAAGACCATGCAAACCCGGTCTCAATCCTTCATCGATATCGGAATCATTGACCAGGAAGGGAATCACCTCGCTTACATTGGACCTTACCCGGATCTGAAGGAGGTTAATTATAAAAATGAAGATTGGTTCGAGTCAGTTCTTTCCAAAGGGGTCTATATTAGCGATGTCTTTATGGGGTTTCGCAAGTTTCCCCATTTTATCATTGCCGTCATGAGCCGGGAAGGGGGTAAAACCTGGATTCTCCGGGCCACCATCAACTCCGATATCATTGAAAACGTCGTCCGGGCCGCTCAGATTGGTAAGAAGGGAGACGCCTTTATTATTAACAAAAGGAATATCCTCCAAACCGCTCCCCGTTTCAGCGGCGAGTTGTTTGGTCATCCCCAAACACCTGATTTTTCAAAGACCGTAGAAACCCTGGTGGAAGAGATTGTCTTGGATGGCGAGAACAACTTTTTTGCGGCCACCGAGATCAGCAACGCCAAATGGATCCTGGTTATAAAGGAAGATCCCAAAGAACAATTAACCCCTCTGCTCAAGGCTCGCTATATTGCCGTTATCCTCTTTTTAGCCGGCATTTTAATTATTGTCATTGGTACCCTGCTGACTACCCGGTCCATGATGAATAAATTGATCCGGATCGATCGAGAGAAAGCCGTCAGTGAAGACATGGTCATCCAGTCCAGTAAAATGGCGGCGTTAGGGAAGATGGCCGCCGGAATTGCACACGAAATCAATAATCCCTTGGCGGTCATAGGGGAAAAGGCTGGTTGGATTAAAGACCTTTTGGCTGAGGAAGATGTTGCCAAAAGCAAAAACCTTAAAGAATTTGAAGATGCCGTTCGCAAGATTGAATATCATGTAGAGCGGACCAAAAAAGTGACCCATCGTCTCTTGGGGTTTGCCAGACGGATGGAGCCCACCCTGGAGCGGGTGGATGTGAATAAAACCCTAAATGATACCGTGGATTTCCTGGAGAACGAATCCAAATACCGAAACATTGATATCCAAGTCGATTTTCAACCGGATCTACCCAAGATCATGAGCGACTCTTCTCAGCTGCAGCAAATCTTTCTTAATATCATTAATAATGCCATCGATGCCATCGACAAGGGGGGGGAGATCCGTATTAAGACTACCCACGTCCCCAAGAACAATGAAATCATGATCGAGGTTACAGACAACGGACCGGGGATCTCTAAAGAAAATATCAATAAAATCTTTGACCCTTTTTTCACCACTAAAGAGGTGGGAAAAGGCACCGGGTTGGGCTTATCCATCGTTTATAGCATTATCGAAAAATTGGGTGGCCGGATCATGGTAGCCAGTGAATTTGGCCAAGGAACTACCTTTACCATCTATCTTCCTGTAAAGGAATAAAATAAGGAGCCCTATGGCGGAAGAATTTAATGTCCTGGTAGTGGATGACGAAGATGATTTCCGGGAGACCCTGGTTAAACGACTGAAAATACGAAGCCTGAATGTCTGGGGCGCCGCAAGCGGGCAGAAGGCTCTGGATCTTATGGATGAAATGGTTTTTGATGTCGTGGTCCTGGATGTAAAAATGCCGGGGTTGGATGGGATTGAAACCTTGCGGGAAATGAAAAAGAAGAAGCCCTTAACCGAGGTGATCCTCTTGACTGGCCATGCCTCCATCGAATCAGGGATCGAGGGAATAAAGCTGGGGGCTTTCGATTATATGATGAAACCGGTAAACATTGATGAATTGTTAGACAAAATGCGTCAGGCTTTTGAAAGAAAGGTGATCCACGAAGAACAGCCTTGATGATGGTCTCTAAAGGGAATAACGCTCTAAGGCTAAAACCCCTCCAGCCAAAAGGAATAAGATTCTTTTGGCAAATCTCCCGCGGGTCGGCAAAAGACGAGAATCAGAAACCCTGGTCGAGGGAATAGTTTCCGGCCAGGAAATTTTGGGCCAGAGCCTCCACGCTGGTTTCGCTGTGCATGAGCATATCCATCTGGCGGGTATAGAGGAGCAGCCTTCCGACCAAGTCCAACCTTTCTTCGATCAGAGCACACTCATATTTTTGAAAACGGGTGTCCACCCGGTCCCCTTTGACATCCACTGCAAAATCCAACCTCTTGAGGATAAGGGCAATGGCGCGCACCCGGCGGTTCCGGCGGACATCATCGGCGGCCCCTCCTTTAAATGAAAAGGTAATGTAATTCATATTAACCGCGGAGCCGCAGTAAGAATCGAGAATGCTGTAATGATAGCCCACCCTGGAACTGAAATTAAGATATTTGTCTGAAATAACGGCAAAACTTCTTTCTCCAAAACGTTCCGTTGCCGGGGGAGGGGCCATCATTTGCTCCCTCATAACGGAAAAGAAGCCGGTAAAATTGACCGGCCGTAGTTGGGGACGTTGAAAAGCCTCGTGGGTCATGCCCTTGAGAAGGGCCTTGAAAGGAACGGAGGTGATGTCATCGACCTTCACCTTTTTAAACCCCTCTTTGCCTGGAGCGATCCCCCCTCCCAAGTCAATCACATGGAGATCTAAGGGAATGGTGGCCTCGAGTTTAAAAGCAAACCCCTCTTTGCCCGAGACTAAGTCGCTGATCTGAAACATCTCGGTATATGAAAATTCGTGGACCAGACGACCGATATCATGAAGGGTCTGGCAAAACTCGGAGGCAAAGGTGGGGGCCTTGGGATCAACCAAGTGCAAAGGCACGATTAAATCGGCAACCCTCTGTAAAGACTGATAGACGGGGGTGTCTTTCATGGGCGACTCGACCGTCTTTTGGAAGGACATGAGTTCCGGGACCATGCCCCGGTAGACTCGTCGCGAATAGGCATCTACCGTAATCTCCATCCCGGTGGGAATGGTCGTAGTAGCTACTTTCGTGTCCAGGATAGTGGGGACTGCAAATTCCCTGGCCAAAGAAGCCATATGGCCGCTCACACTTCCCACATCGGTGAGGATGGCCCGGGCCTTTTTCATGACTAAGACAAACTTGGGCGAAGAATGTTTGGCCACCAGGATTGCCCCTTCTGGAAAATTCATCAGATCTTCATCGGAATGAACTTGAAAGGCTGGTCCACAGCCAATTCCGGGGTAAGCCACGGCACCCTCTTCCACGATCAAGGGATAATCCGCGATCATCGAGATAGACTTCATACCGGTTTCCGCTGGTTGCACACGAAGGGGACGGGATTGAAGGAGAAAAAGTCGTCCCTCCGGATCCATGGCCCACTCCATATCCTGGGGACACTGATAGTGTTTTTCCAATTCCAGGGCATATCCGGCCAGAGTCCTGATCTGTTTGGGAGATAAACAGGGGGCCTCTTGCTTTTCTGGTTCCACTGGGATTTCCTGGATTCCTCCTTCCGGGAGGTTCTGCAACTGCACCGGTTTTGGAGAAATGGCCGTAACCAAAATGTGGTTCAGGTCCTTTTTATCCACCGTATAGGAGTCTGGGGTAATCCGTCCTTCTACGGCAAAAGGCCCTAAGCCCCAGACCGCCGTGATAATAATGTTGTCTTCTAAGAGATTAAAAGGATGATGGGTATAGATCACCCCGCTGGCCACCGATTCGATCATCTGGAGACAGGCTGCACTCATGGCAATATCTTCGTCCCGGATTCCTTTATTCAGGCGGTAAGTGATGGCTCGGGGGGTGTAGAGGCTAGCGGCCACCCGCTTATAAGTGGGAATAAGTTGGTCGGGCGTTACATTCAAAACCGAGAGGTACTGGCCGGCAAAAGAAAGCTCGCTGTCTTCTCCAATCGCGCTGCTTCTGAGGGAAACCCGTGGGAAACCCTCCTTTATTCCCTTCTGGTGCATCCTTTCTGCCATTTGATCGTAGGCAGACCGGATGGCTGCATCTAAATCTGCCGGGACCTCAGCCGAGGTGATCAGTCGTTGAATTCCTTGACTGGCTTTGGCGATGGTCTCTGGGTTTTTGGGGTCAATCTCCATTTTTAGGGTATTAATTTCTTCAAAAAGGTCATTGTGGGAAAGAAAAGTGGTAAAGACCCGGGTGGTGATGGCAAACCCTTCGGGGATGGGCAGATGCAATTGACTGTGGATCTCGCCGAGATTGGCATTTTTCCCGCCTACCCAATCAACCATCTCTTTGTTAATCTGGCCATAGGTTAGAATCAGTTCGGTGGGGGGAAGTTCTATCTTTTGTCCCAGTTCCTTCTGGATTTTTACGTTGATTCTTTCCAGGGTCTCAAAAAGGTTGGAATAACGATGGTTTGATAAGTCATCCAGGTTCTTGACCATTCTTAAAGCATGGAATATAGCCTGGGCGGTCTGGGTCCGGACATAAGACATGCCAAAGACCTGCTGGCCCCGCAATTTTTCCTCCATATTGGTGATGATCTTGAGAAACTGGGAGTTTGAATCCAGCAACATCTTAAAGGAGGAATACTTGAATCGGAACAGCTTGGCCAGGTAATCCTTGGAAGGAGCGCTTTTTCGAGACTTCCAATTCTTGAAAAGGCTGATTTTTTTTCGCATTTTCATCTACTGACGATTGACCCAACCTTAGCGGATAAACAGTTCTTTCCCTCGAATCGTAAGGAGTGAGGGTAAGACCTCCCCTATTGGATGGATCCCTCTTGGACCAGTTTTCTTTGGTAGGCATCCCCAATCTTAAGGACCAGGTCATTGATGTCGCAAGGCTTCATCAAATAATCAAAAGCCCCTAAGCGCATGCCTTCTATCCCCGACTCCACCGAGGCATGGCCGGTAAGCATGATCACTTCGATCAGAGGGTTGAGCTGTTTCATCTGCCTCAGCGTTTCCAAACCATCCATCCTTGGCATCTTGACATCTACAATGGCCACATCTATAGCTTGCTCTTTGATTACTTCTAAGGCCTGGTAGCCACTCTCCACTTGAGTTACCTCGAACTCCCTTTTTTTTAAACGACTGGACAGGGTGGTACGGAAGTCCTCCTCATCATCTACTAATAATAACCGGATCCTCTCCATTCCTTACCTCCTTCCCTCCAATGGCCTCCCAATGATAGAAACGCCCGGCGCCCGGTCCTTGGAACATAGGGATCTTTAATAACGCAATGGGTTTACCCTGTTAATCGGGTAGCTCAACGATTGTAGAGAGATCTTTGAGCATCTCCTCCACATACCATCTAACCCTTCCCGGATCGGAAAGAACCATATCCAGCTGGCGGGTATGTAAGATAAGGTATCCCAAGACCTTTAACCTTTCCGTCAGGTAATCTTTTTCTCGGCGTTCGAGCCGGGCCGAAATCATATCCCCTTTCATCTGGATCCAGAAATGGAACCTTTCCAGGATTGTTTTTATTAAGTTACTTCTTTGCTCCTTCCGCTGGCGATCAGCCGCACCGCCCTTGAAATAGAACCAGACATAATTTTCGGCTACCCGGTCACCTAAGAAAGCCTCCACCGTAGAAAAATGAAAACCCAATTTGGTACTGAGATGGAAAAAATCCCTGGAAACAATGAGATAATCTTTGCCTGTCTGAGTTGAACCCGGGCCGCCTTCCAGAGTAGGATCCATCGTAGATTCCGCCAGGATGGAAAGAAACCCTTTAGTATCTACCGGCGGCGGGCCCTTCCAAGGAAAGGCTGTAACCCCTGCCCATAAGGCCAGTAAAGGGGCCGAGGTGATGTCCTCGATCCTTAGGGTATTCCCATTGAACCCGTCCCGAACTCCTCCTTCCAGATCCAGAACCCACAATGGCATAGGCACATTGGAAACCAGTTTTTTGGCCACTTTTTCTGAAAAGGAGACTTCTTTTTCAAACAGTTCCCGCAAGGCCATTTCATGGACATAACGGATAATATCATGGAGGGTCTGGCAGCCCTCGGGAGTAAAATGGGGTCCTTCCGGATCCGTCAGATGCAAGGGGGCAATATGTTTCAGGACCTCTTCCAAGGTATGATAAACAGGGCTCCCCTTCATCAGGCTGGACCTTTCAACAGCCCTGGCTACAAGGGCCTCTGCTTTACCGGCATATACCTTCTGCCCACCGGCATCAACGGTAATCAGATCTCCTGTTCGTATCGTCCGGAAGGCCGTGGAAGTTCCCATCAAGGCCGGGATCTTGAATTCCCGGGCTACGGCCGCCAAATGTCCGGTGACGGCTCCCTGATCCGTTACTAAAGCAACGGCATTATTTAAAAGGGCCGCCCATTGGGGTAAAGGATTCCTGGCTACCAGGACTCCCCCTGGAGGAAACTGCAACATATCCACCGTTGTCTCCACTAAAAAGGCCGGCCCGTAAGCCACTCCGGGACTGGCAGTGATACCACCTTCTAATAGCTTCGGAAGGTCCACTGGTAAGGAAGACTGAACTTCTTCTCCAGCCTTTTCTTTGCCCAGGACCATCAGGGGCCGACTTTGTAGGATCCATACCGTGCCATCAGGATCTAAGGCCCATTCTATATCCTGGGGAGTGCCAAAGTGCCTTTCCAGCCGCGTCGCTATCTCCGCCAGCCTTCGGGCTTGCTCATCGCTAAGGGCCGGTGCTTCCCGTTCCTGTTCTTTCACTTCTTCAATGAAGGTTCCTTCTTCGGCATGGCAAATGATTTTCTTTTCTTTTTTGGCGATATCCTTTTTTAGTAAGATTCCTGGCCCCTTCTTGTCGAGGACATAAAGATCGGGGGTGAAGCTGCCATCCACCACCGCCTTCCCCAGTCCCCAGACGGCATTGATTACAATGCTATCATGAAAGGAATCACCTGGATCAGCGGAATACATGACCCCCGCGGCCGCGGCCGGAACCATGGACATACATCCGACAGCCATCATGATATCTTCATCCAGGAAACCCATACTGAAACGATAGGCCATGGCCGGCACTGAATATTTACTGGCCACAATTTCTTTATAGGAAAGGATTAAAAATTCGGGGCTGACATTCAGGATCGAACGATACTGTCCGGCAAAGGAAGCCTCCTGGGAGTCTTCTCCCAGGGCGCTACTGCGCAGGGAGACCCGGAGCCCTTCGCCGACTTTTATCCGTAAATCCTGGTAGGCCGTAAGAATGGCGTCTTCCAACGGAGTGGGCAGGGGAACCTGAACAATCAGTTTCTGGATTTCAGCACTGGTCTCATGGAGTTGGGCAATGTCGTTGGGGTCCAGGAATTGGATCCGGCGGTTGATCTCTTCCTGGAGCGCGCTCTTTTCCATAAAGAATTCATAGGCCGCGGCTGTAATGACAAACCCATCCGGTACAGATAGGCCAAGGCGATTTTTGACCTCTCCGAGATGGGCCATCTTGTTTCCGGTCTGATCCGCCATCTCCTTGGTAACGGCCTCGAGGGAGAGGACCCAGGCGCCTTGAGAGGCTTTCTTTTTTTTCTTTAATTCCTGGTCAATCCTGGCCCAGATGTCGTCAAAGACACCCCAAAAGGCCTGATTTCGTTGGTCCGTAATCTCATTGAAATTTTGAATAATCTTATAAAGATTGACCGAAAGGGCAGTGCAATGGGCTCGGATGAAGGCCATGCCGAAACTGCGGCTTCCCATTATGGCTTCTTCCATCTCATTGATGATTTCTAAGACCTTATCATTGAGGCTCAGCAGGGTTTTAAAATTCAGGTACCGGTTGGTAAAGGCCAGACGGATGGCATCCCTTTCCTGCTCTGCCCTCTGCATCTTCCCTTCCGCCCGCTTTTTAAAATAACCCTTAATATCAAACAAGGAGGATAACCCGTCTTTATAGTGCTCCGGAAACTTTAGAAATGATTGATTGTTTATTATATGATGTCATCAAAACCCTGTAAAGGTAGAACCCAGGTGAACCCGTAACCCTTCAGTCACGAGTGGCTACGAAAGGAATATCGGAGGAATTAGCCCTGGCAAAGATTCTGTTTTGGCCGGGGGGCTAGGCCGGTACGCGCCGGAATCATCGGCTGGGATATCCCTGCTCATGGTGTACTCACTGAACCTCCGCCGGAGGAGGCGGAAGGCGTCAGCCCCGCCCCATCCACTGAGAAATCAGCGCCTCATGATTCCAAGCGGACTGGACTGGCCCCCCGGCCATGGGCGACCTTGGCCACCCACCCGTGACTGAAGGGTTACGTGAACCCTTATGGAACTTCGATCTTTGAATTTAGAAGTAAAGCCTTGACTCAATCTCAGAAATTTATTAAGCTTCTAAATATATCTGGCCATCCACTGGGGTAAAGATATTCCTGATTCTACTTGTCGCTGTGAGATGCAAAAGGTCAAAATGAGGGCCAGATAGTTTATCGGCAGGTCGCTTAACCGCAAGTTTTGGGATGTATAGCCAATTAATCAAATCCTCCAACCGCTTGGATAGTGAAATCCGTTCCTCATAAAGGAAAATCAAATTGTTTTTGGGAGCACTGAAGTTTTTAAAGAAAAAAGCTTGAGGATGCTTTCCGGGAAAAACTTCTTAAAACCAAGGGAGGAGGCCTATTATGAAACCCAGCGATAAATTGTATTTTGATTCATTTCGGGAAGTTGTCAAGGCCGTCCATTCCACCTTAGACATTCGCGAAGTGCTGAAAATGCTGGTCAGCAAGGTAGCCCAGGTTATGGAATTGAAGGGTTGCGCGATCCGCCTGTTGGACCCAAACCGGCGAACGTTGGAGCTCGTGTCTTCTTGGGGGTTGAGTGAAAAATACCTCCATAAAGGCGCCGTAGATGCCGACCGGAGTATTGCTGAAGCCCTGGAAGGGAAAACGGTCAGTATCTATAACGCCACCGAGGACTCCCGGGCTCAGTACCAGAAAGAGGCCTTGGAAGAAGGAATCCGTGGGATTGTTTCCGTGCCCTTTTCCATCAAGGGGCGGGTGATCGGTGTGCTGCGGCTTTACACGTCTGAACCACGATCCTTCTCCAAAGATGAACTCAACTTTATCGAAGCTTTGGCCGAGATGGGCGCTATTGCCATTGAAAATGCCAGGATGTATGAAAGCATCAGAAAGGATTACGGGGAACTCATGAGCGATATCCATACTTTTGTCGGATACCGGCGGAGCATCTGATGATCGGGATGCATCCACCCGGTTTAAAAAATGGGCAAGTAGTGAAAATTTCATAGGAGAGGGTGATCCAATGCCTCTAACCATCGAACATGTTACCATCCGCTGCCGGGATATAGAAGCTTCTATTGATTACTATCGCAGTATGTTTGGCGCTCAAGTCATTCTGAGGCGCAATCTAGCCGATTCCAAGCGCATCGTCTTTCTGCGCATCGGTGAGAGTATGCTGGAATTGATGTATATGGGCCCGGCCAGCGAGCCCGTGGATCCCAGGGAACACTATGGGGTCCATCACTTCGGCATCAAGACCGATGACTTTGAATCTGTTTATCGAGATCTGAAGGCCAAGGGAGCCGATTTCCTCGGCGAGCCATTCGAACCAACCCCCGGGATTCGCCTGGTGTTTTTAAGGGAACCGAACGGAGCGGTCATCGAACTGGCCCAGCGAGATGCCAAGGTTTTTCAGGAGGCCATGAATAAGGGAACCGTCAATTGGTAGAGGAATTGGGACCCCATCTTAATTGTCCATTGAACCCGGAAAAGAATTTGCGGTGGAGCCATTAATTGGCGGATGGCATCGAAGACCGCTTTGAACTGGGAATCGTATTTCTTCTCCAGTTCATTGAGTCTGCGCTCTAAGTTGGCATTGGTCGCCAACATTTGCCTCAGCCGGACAAACGCTCTCATAATCTCGACATTTACCGCAATAGCCCGTTTGCTTCGCAGAACACCTGAAAGCATAGCCACCCCCTGCTCGGTGAACGCCCGGGGGAGCTTTCGAGCACCTCCCCAACTTGAAGTTCCAAATTGGAACTTCAAGTTATTAAATTCCTCTTTGCTCAGTTGAAACATAAAATCTTCAGGAAACCGGGCAAGGTTGCGACTGACCGCCTTGTTAAGATTCTTTGTAGAAACCTGATAAAGCATTGCCAAGTCTTTATCCAGTATCACTTTCTGCCCACGAATCAAGAATATTGCGCGCTCAATCCGCTCAACGGGAATAACACTTTGCTTTCTTGGCATAGCCGTTTCCTTCATTTCCTTCTCCGCTTCTCCTTGGCCTCCATCCACCGATCGATCTTTTCTCTTTTAAACCGCCAGGCCATTCCGCCTTTGGATGCGGGGATTTCCTTTCTATCTGGGGTGGAGCATTCAGTCCCATTCGAATACCTTCTGAATTGCTGGG
>CAZIDC010000007.1:0-1586 GCA_964537885.1 uncultured Syntrophaceae bacterium
AAATATGATTTCTCAGACTTTGGTGGATTTGATCGAAAAGAACGCGGATCAGATAGCCCGCCAATGGTTGGGTGACGTGCGGAAAAATGCCCACACCCCTTTCTACCATACCTTTAATGAGGATTTTCTCTTCGAGCGGGCGCGCAACATGTACAAACGCCTTGGGCACTGGATCAGCACCCAGACCCCCAAGGAAGAAACCGCCAAGCATTACAAAAAATACGGCGAGGATCGCTACCATGAGGGATTCCCCCTTCCGGAACTGATTTACTCTTTCATCCTTTTCCGCCGCCATCTGTGGCTTTTCATCCTCCACTCTGGTTTTTACGACAGCGCCTACGAATTGCTCCGGGCCCTGGAGTTGAATAACCGGGTTATCCTCTTTTTCGACCGAGCCTTGTACAATATGGCCTTGGGGTATGAGGCATCCAGGAAATAGGGAACGGGAGGAAGCGGAGGGTTTGGCGTGTCTTAATAGTCGAAACTGATGACTCCGTCGGCCGTAACCACGATAATGGTCTTTTTGGCGTCGCGGATGACAATCGTAAAGTCGTTATAAGTTTTGCCGTTGATAACCAGGCTTTTCAACTCGTTTCCTTCGGATAAAACCCGGCAGTCTTTATAGCGCTCGATTACTTTGCGCACGAGTTTCAGGCGGGTCCCCATGACTTTCTCGCCGCGCTCGATCAGGATCCTCTGCTGGGCCGCCCCTTTTCCCCCGGCCCAAATTCCTTCTCCCCCCATAACCAGTAAAAAAAGAGTCGCCGGGATCATAACTTTCATTCTTTTCCCCATTCCTGCCCCCATCTTGCTGCTCTCCAAACCGCCCTGATCAGGCCATTTCTTAGACCTTAAGGGTTTTCCTTCTTGGCATCGCTTTTAAGGTCGGCACGATGTTTAATCACCAAGGCTTTTACCATGAAGATGACCGCCTCGGCAATATTGGTGGTATGATCGGCAATTCTCTCCAGACAGCGGCTGATAATGACCAAATGGGCAGCCCGGGTAATGTTTTTGGAGTCGGCCATCATGTACGTCAAAAGCTCCCGGAATACCTGATCATTCAGGGCATCGACTTCGTCATCCCGTTCGCAGACGGTCCGAGCGAGATTGGCATCCCCCTTGATGAATGAATCCAGGACGTCCCTGAGCATGGACTTGGTTATCTTAGCCATGCGGGGAATATCGATATACGGCTTGAGCTGGGGCTCCTGATTCAAGAGAATAACTCTCTCCGCAATATTTACCGAGTGGTCCCCGATCCTCTCCAATTCAACGTTGATTCTCATGGCCGCCGTAATAAACCGCAAATCTGCGGCTAAGGGCTGGTGGAGGGCCAAAAGCTTCAAGCACCACTCGTCGATCACCAGCTCCATCTGGTTGATGGCATCATCTTCGGCAATGGTCTTTTCCGCCTGAGGAGTATCCCTCGCGACCAGCGCCTCCACGGCATTGGTGATCGCTTTCTCCGCCAGACCAGCCATCTTCAGAAGGTTTTCTTTTAGCTTGCTCATTTGTTGCTGAAAATGCGTTTCCATGGCGCCTCCTTAAAATATCAACCCCATTACCCATCATCCCATTATTCC
>CAZIDC010000007.1:1686-22348 GCA_964537885.1 uncultured Syntrophaceae bacterium
TTTCCATGGCGCCTCCTTAAAATATCAACCCCATTACCCATCATCCCATTATTCCTTTATTCCCTTATTTTTCTTATCCGAATTTTCCGCTGATATAATCTTCCGTCCTTTTATCTTGCGGCCTGGTGAAGATGTCAAAGGCCGTCCCTTCCTCCACCAATTTCCCATCAAGGAAAAAGCCAACCCGATCGGCCACGCGCGAAGCCTGCTGGATGTTGTGGGGAACGAGAACGATCGTGTATTTTTCCTTCAATTTGGTGAGCGACCCCTCGATGCTGGCGGTCGAAATAGGATCCAATCCGGAACAAGGTTCATCCAGCAGGATGACTTCAGGTTCCAAAGCCAATACCCGGGCAATGCACAATCTTTGCTGCTGCCCTCCCGAAAGACGCAAACCCGAGGTCCAAAGCCTGTCTTTCACTTCGTCCCAGAGAACCGCGGCTCGCAAAGCTTTTTCGACGATCTCTTCCAATTGACCCTTCGGCGTATTCTCCTTCATCCTCGGGCCAAAGGCCACGTTCTCAAAGATCGAAAGGGGAAGGGGGATGGGCAGGTCAAAAACCATTCCCACCCGGCGGCGAAGATCGGGGCGGTATACTTCGGGACCATAAATATCCTGCCCGTCGATAAAAATCTGGCCCGTACGGGTTGTGCCGAAGATTAAATCGGTAAGGCGGTTCAAGCATTTGAGAAGGGTGGTCTTTCCGCTCCGCGCCGGCCCCAAAACGGCAAAGATCTGATTGCGCCGGACTTTCAAATTGATCTCTTTCAGGGCGCAGTAATTCCCGTAGAAAAAATTAAACTGCTGGAGGATGATTTTATCCCTCTCAGGCATTGGCCGTCTTTCCTTCCATCCTGCGGATGTAACGGTACAGCAGCCAGTTGGCGACGGCGTTGATGGCCAGGATCATCAGGATCAAAGCTGCCCCCGTGGCATAGGCCATTTCCATCGAAATCCCTTCCCGGGCCAGGATGTAAAAATGAATGGCCATGGTCCGGACCGGCGAAAATAAGGAAGTCGGCAGCAAAAAAGAAGAACCGGCAGTCAGGATCACGGCTGCGGTTTCCCCCACGCTCCGGCCAACTCCCAGGAGGACTCCGGTTAAAATTCCCGGCATCGCATTGGGCAAAACCACTTTGGTTACGGTCTGCCAGCGGGTACTGCCGAGGGCAAAGCTGACTTCCCGGTAAGAACGAGGAATGGCTTTAATGGCTTCCTCGGCTGTGCAGATGATTGTAGGCAGGATCATAATGGCCAGGGTCAGCCCTCCCGAAAGGATCGACCACCCCATACCCAGATAAATTACGAAAAAAACAAAGCCAAAGAGACCGAAGATAATCGAGGGAACACCGGCCAGGCAATCAGTCCCGAAGCGGATAACCCGGCTGACCCGGCTCTCCCTGGTATATTCCCGGAGAAAAACAGCCGTTCCAACGCCCAAGGGCGTGGCGATGATAACGGCCACGGCGGTCAAGACCAGGGTTCCGATAATGGTTGGGAAAATGCCCCCGGCCCGGCCCATTTCCCTGGGGGATTCCAGGAAGAAGTCGAGATGCAACAGGGGCAACCCTTCGCGGAGCACCTGGTAGAGGATCCAGACCATGACCCCCAAAGTCATTAAGGCGGCAACGTAAATCGATCCTTTGGCCAACCGCTGGGTCGCATAGCGGGAGAGCGTCGCCATCAGGTTTTTCCTTTCCTGGAAAAGACCAAGGCCAACGTGTTCAAACCCATGATGATGAAAAATAAGACAACGCCAGTGGCAAAAAGGGCCTGGCGGTGGTCTCCGGAAGCGTAGCCCATCTCAATTCCGATGTTGGTGGTCAAAGTCCGGGCGCTGTTCAGGATGGAATGGGGCATTTGCACGGCGTTGCCCAGGATCATGATCATAGCCATGGTTTCTCCGATGGCCCGCCCCATTCCCAGGATCACGCTGGCCATGATCCCCGAGCGCGCCGCCGGAAGGAGAACCCGCCAGATGGCCTGCCAGTGGGTGGCTCCCAGGGAAAGGGCTCCTTCCTTGAAAGTCCTTGGCAAAGCCCGGAGAGCATCTTCTGAGATGCTGATAATCGTCGGCAAAATCATGATCCCCAGAACCAGCGAGCCGGCCAGAACGCTTAACCCCGGCCCCCCTAAATGATTGCGGATCAAAGGCACAAGGACGATCAGTCCCCAAAACCCATAGATCACCGATGGGATGGCCGCCAGCAACTGGATCATGGGCCTGATGATCGTGCCAATAGCCGGGGGAAGGAGTTCACAAAGAAATACGGCGCAGGCTACCCCAAGAGGGACGCCTACGACCAAGGCCCCCAGGGTGACCCAGAAAGAACCGACGATCATCGGGAAAATGCCGAAAGAGCCCTGGCTGGGGAACCAGCGGTCCCCAAAGAGAAAGGAACGGAGCCCTACTTTCCATATGAGCGGAACCCCTTCTTCGAAAATAAAGAAGGCAATCAACGCCAGGATGGAAATGGAAGAAAAAGCAATAACCAAAATAATTTTTTCTATATGTCTTCCCCTGATCATCATGCTACCGCTGGCTCCCTTTGGGCAAAGCGGACACCGAGGAAACACCGACCAGTCCTTCCCCGGTAAGTAATTTTTGCCCCTCGGGGCATAACACAAAATCAAGAAAATTTTTGGCCGTGGACACCGGCTCCCTTTTAAAAACAAGGAGGAACGGGCGCACGAAGGTATAGTGATGGCTTTTGATGTTTTCTATCGTGGGTTCACCACCGCCGATGCGCAAGGCTTTCACCCGGGCATTTACCAGGCCGAGAGAGATGTAGCCGATGGCCTTCGGGTCATCGGACACAACCTGCCGGATGGCCCCGTTGGAATCCTGGACAAGAGCGGCCAGACTGACTTCTGCCTTACCCATGAGCAAATGCTGAAAGGCCTCGCGGGTGCCAGAACCTTCTTCCCGGCTTACCAGGGTAATTTCGTGGTTCTTCCCGCCCAACTCATTCCAGCGCGCCGCCTTGCCGGAAAATATTTTTCTGATTTGATCAATGCTCAGATCGCCAACGGGGTTGGTAGGGTGGACGATTACGGCAATGGCATCATAGGCAATCGGAATGCCGATCAGGTTGCTTTCACTGGACGCCAGATTGCGGGAAGCCATCCCAATATGGGCGGCGCCGGTTTGCACAGCCTGAATTCCCGCGCTGGATCCCCCTCCCTGGACGTAAATCTTTTCCTGGCGATGTTGGGCCATGTAATCTTCGGCCAATAACTCGGCGAAAGGTTGCACGGACGTGGAGCCTACCACCGTTAGTCCGCCCTGCGGCTTCTGGCAGCCGGCCGCAAGGACAGCCAAGAGGGAAAGCCCCATAACCCCAAGCAATTTATGGATTCGGCGTTGGCCCATCTCTTTATCCGAACCTTCCCGTGATATAATTTTCCGTTCTCTGATCTTTGGGTTTCGTGAATACGTCCTTGGTGTCTCCATACTCCAGCAGCTCGCCCAATAGAAAAAACCCTACCCAGTCGGAGGCTCGAGCCGCCTGCTGCATGTTGTGGGTGACGATGACGATGGTATAATCCCGTTTCAGCTCCTGCATCAATTCTTCGATCCGCAAAGTGGCCATCGGGTCGAGGGCCGAACAAGGTTCATCCATCAGGATCACTTCGGGCTGGATGGCCAGAACCCTGGCAATACAGAGGCGCTGCTGCTGGCCGAGGGTCAGTTCGGTCGCGGAACGCTGGAGCTGATCGGCGACTTCCTCCCAGAGGGCCGCCCCCTTAAGGCTTTTTTTCACTAAGGCCAAGAGATCGGATTGGCGATGGGTCCCTAATACTTTCGGCCCAAAGGCGACATTCTCAAAAATGGATTTGGGAAACGGATTCGGACGCTGGAAGACCATGCCGACCTTCTGCCTGAGGCTTACCGGATTTACGGTTGGTCCGTAGATATTCTCGCCGTCTAAAAAGATTGAGCCGGTCAAGCGGGTTTGGGGGATGAGCTCGTTCATCCGGTTGAGGGTTCGGAGGAAGGTGGATTTCCCGCAGCCGGAAGGCCCTATGAGGGCCGTTATCTGGCGTTCTTTAATATCCAGGTTAATATTTTTTAAAGCTTGGCAGGATCCATAGAAAAAATCCAGACTCCGCGCTTCCATCTTTATCTTGCCAGGATTATCCATCAGGATTCATATCATTACCCAAAAGGGCCAATTGTTCAAGGCCTAATTCTTCTGCTTATTTTTTCTTTTCTTTTGGCGCTTTCTTTTCCAACTCCTTCTTGATCATCTGCACTTTTTCCTTAAATTCCTGGGTTACCTGATTCGATTCCTGCATGTCCGTAATCACGTGAGGAGTGATTAACAGGATGGTCTCTTTCCCGGCGTCCGCTCTGGTTTGGTAGCCGAATAGCGCTCCCAGGATGGGAATTTTGCTTAGAAACGGAACCCCGGATGAGGTTCTCCCCTTCGATTCATCGATCAATCCCCCGATGACGATCGTTTGCCCCTCCATGATCGAAAGGGTTGTCTTGGCTGTCTTTTTCGGGAAAAAAGGGACATTTTTCAGATTCCCCAGATCTTTTTGGGATACCGTGCTTTGTTCGATCGATATGTCCAGGGTAACTAATTTGGCGTCACTGATGCGGGGGGTGACGCTTAGGATCACACCGATATCCTTGTATTCGATCGTTCCTTCGACAATCCCGGTGGAAACCACGGACGTTGCGGACGCAGTCGTTGCTCCCGGGGTTGTGTAGGTATTGGTCAGGATCGGTTCGGAAGAGCCGATTTGAATCTTGGCTTCTTTATTGTTAGAGGCCAGGATATGGGGAGAAGTGATCACCTTCAAGCGGTTATCCGTGGCCGAAGCATGAATGGCCGCCGTGAGTCTTTCGGCTGAGCTGATTGAATAGCGGAGGCCGGAGACAAATGATTCGGGGGTGCCTACCCCGCCCATTCCGAAGGCGTAAGCATAGGCTCTTCCCCCTTTAACGAAGGTGTCGGTGAAGGTCGAAAACTCCAGGCCATATTTGGTCGCCTCGTCGAGAGTCACCTCTGCCAGCAGGACCTCGATTAACACCTGTTTGGGGTAGAGGTCAAGTTTCTTGATCGTTTCGAGGATGGCCTTATAATCCCTCGGCAAAGCCCGAATGATCAAGGAATTGGTCGTTTCATCAACGACGATATTGATGTCCCCTTCCGGCATGCCCCCTTCTGCCGAAGCACCCGTTTCTTCCTTCCCCGAAGGGGAGGGAGCCGTAGGGGCGGGAAGAGGCCTGGCCCCTCTAACTGCCGGAGGCGTCGCCGGGGTTACCACCTTCTCCTTAAAATCTTTTTTCTTGTCCTTCTCGGGAACATAAACTTGCTTTAAGACCTCCGCCAGGTCTTTGGCCTTTCCATTTTGAACGTAGTAAACAAAGACAATCGTTTTTGTCCCTTCCTCCGGGATCTTATCGAGTTGCTTGAGCCATTCTTCCACCCTCTCGAAGATCTTGGGAATGGAACTCACCACGAGAAGAGAATTAATCCGGGTGATCGGTGTAAAAGTGATCCCCACTCCCCTCCCCGATTTCAGGGAAACTTCGAAGGAGTTGAAGATCCGTTCCATTTCTTTAGCAATCTCGGCAACATCAGCGTTGAGGACGGGATAGATCCTGACCCGCATATCGGAAAAGATGTCGACATCAAAAAGGGCGATGATGTCGATCGTTTTTCTTACGTTGGAGGCGACGTCGCCAATGATCAATATATTATGGGGGGGATGCTCCACAATATCTGCCCCATCGGACAGGAAAGGCTTGATCATCTTGGAGACTTCGGTAACCGGAATAAACTTCAAGGGAATGATCTGAATGGTGTATTTCTCCTCAGTCAACGCTTTTCCGCCGTCCTTAGTGGTCTGGGGAGGGGTGTATTTCTTTTTGGCATCCGCAAAGGGGATAATTTCATAAACGACCCCCTTCTTGACGGCAGTGGCCCCGTTCAACAGTAAAATCGATTGGAAGACGGGAAAGATATCCTCGGCGGAGATTTGACCCGAGGTATGGATATTGACGACTCCTCTGACCTTGGGGTCGATGAGGTAATTAATCTTCATCATATCCGACATGACCCGGATCACTTCATAAAGATCGGCATTGTCAAAATTCAAAACGAACTTCGAACCCTTAGCAGGTTCCGGCGCCTTCATGGCCGGAAGGGAAGGAGGGGAGGCTAACATTGGGAGGGTTCTTGCGGGCTGGCGGGGAGAAGTTTGCGCCCCCGCTAATGGCTCCCTTTTCAGGACCTCCTTTCTCTCTTCCGGGATGGTCTTTTCCCTTTCAGCCGGTTGGGAAGTGATCCCTTTGGAAATCTCGTCCTTCGGCTTCTGGATACTTTCGTCTGCCGGTTTTCCCTTTATCTGTGGTTTGGCGGCCGCACAGCCGATGGTGCCCACTGTTAAAAATAAAATGAAAACTCCGATCCATGGCCGTCTGATCATTTTCATCCTCCAAGGACTTCTTTCCGGTTATTGATTTCCCCCACTTCCGGGTGAGGGAGCGGCTGCTGGCAACCCTGGCCTTATGGACCTCCTCCCCCGATAGAGCCCCGGGTCCGGAGAAGGCTGAGTCAATGGCGGCAAGGGGGCCGCTGGTTCGATCGCGGGCTGTCTCAGAGGTTCTGCCGGGCGGGATAATGGAAGGGAGGGAAAAGGTCTTATCGTTTCGGCCGGGGCCGGCCTAAGACCCGGGGTTAAACCCGGTGTCGGAATCGGCGCCGGTCCCCCCGCCGGGCCCGGAAGGCTGCTGGTTACCGCAACCGGCTTACTCGGCGTTTTCACGTCCATCCGCTTTTTGGGGGTCTTCGGGTCGAAGAGAAGAACTTCAAACGAATCTTCCCCGTTGGTGAATTGAATCCGGTCCGGCATAATCTTGGTCAGCTTATAATCCCCGATGCGATCGCCAATCTTAATCGTCGTTGTCTCTCTCCCGCCCTTGGGGATTGGTTTCCCGGTTTGGGCGATCGAGGCGCTCTGATAATCTCCGGTGATCGCCACCCCATACAAGGTAACCTGGGGACGGGCATTCGTTTGCGGCTGGGCTATGGCCGTGAGGGAAAATTCCTTCCGCTCGGGGTGAAAAATATTGTTCTCCGCGATGGAAAGAAAATTTTCTCGCGGGGAAGATTCTTTGGTCTTTGCGGACAAGGGTTCGGTTTTTATCTCCGGTTTTTTCGTTGCTCCTTTTTTGGGCGCGGTCGCCGTGGGATAAGACCAGGTTTCATAGTTTTTATAGGCCAAAAGGGCGGCGATGAAAAAAAGAAGGAAACAGAAAACCCCATATCGAAGCGACATTATTTTCCCCCCCCTTTACTCCCTTTCATCAAGCCGGAGATGACCACATTTCCCTGAACGGTATTGGGCATCCTCGGGTTAAAGACGAGGAGATCCATTTCAGAAATCATTAATTCTTTTTCCTGGTTCTCAAGGTCGAAAAGGAACTGGCTCAAACTTGTTATGCTGCCGATGGGGTTGAAATCGATTTGCAACGCAATCCTTTGGAAAAAGCTGACTTCCTTCTGTTCCAGAATGCGGAAGCTGCGGAGGGCAATTCCGTTTTTCTCAGCCAGGCGTTTTACAATGTCCTGAAGGTGGGCCGCCCCTAATTGCGGAGTTTCTCCGGGGAGCAGCCGTTTTTGGATTTCTTCGCTCTGTTTCTGGGTTCGTTCAATGGATTCTTCGACCCCCTGGCGATTCTGGAGAATCTCGGCGTATTTCAGGAGAATCCTCTGCTTCAAGGCAATCTCTTCATCGGCTTTTTTCTTCGCTTCGACGAGCGCAACCACCCCGAAGTTGTAAACGAGAATCAGCGCTGCCAGGCCGATGACCCCCCAGAGCAATTTCTTCTGGGTCCACTTCCCCTTTTTCCCCAAAGGCCATTTCTTCAAGATTCCGTCCTCCGGCTTTCCAGGCGCATCCTGATCTTGAATCGTTCCCTTTCTTTCTCCCCCGCCCCTCTTCTTTCCCGTTCTTTGGTTACCGGAGCCAAAAATTCAACTTTTTCAAAAAGCGGGGACCGGTCGAGCAGGGGAATCAAATCCGAGGCCGAATCCGCAAATCCGCTTATTTCAACCCCTCTCCCGGAACATTTAAAATTCCAGACCCAGACCGAAGCCGGTAAGATCCGGGTCACCTCCTGCAAAATCTCGATCATGCTGAATTTAGCAGACTTTATTTTTTCCAATTCGGAGATTTCTTTGAGCAGATCCCCCTTTTTTTTCTGCAATTTTTCTACAGCTTCAACCTCCGGTTTTTTCTTTTGCACCTCTGTCCGCAGAGTTTTCAGTTCTTTCTGATACCGGCTGTAGACCCCCATCCCCCAGGTCATGCTCAACACGAAAGCCAAAAGCCCCAAAATCATAAAAAGAGGTTTGGCAATCTGCCTGACTTTTTTTCTCATCTCCAGCGGGAGAAGGTTGAGTCCCACGGCCGTCTTGGTTAGACCTTGCAGGGGAACGCCGATGGAGGAATAAAGCGCATCCGGTCTGGGTTCACTTTCTCCGACTTTAATCCGGGTTAGGGGTGGAAAAGATAGGTTGGGGGCGGGAATGCTGCCTCCCCAGAGGAGGGGGGGGGGTTCGACCGCGTCCAGTCCGTAGATGAAACAATCCGCCCTAATCAGGGCCTCCCCGTTCACCCCGGAATGCTTAAGGGCGTCGACGATTCTAATTTCTTTTCCTTCTTCGGGCAAAGGCAGGTGGAAACTTTCTTTCCACTCTTTTCCCTGGAGGAGGTTCATCTCCAAAAAAGTTCCGCTTAAGTCAAGCAGGATGGAAAGCTTATCTTTTTTCCCCCCTCCGTGGTAGAAGAAAAGATTGAGCGCTGCGGCCGAAGGTATTTGAATGGATACCGGCTGGATCCCCAATTTCTTCAGGAGGGACAGATAAGCGGTGATTTCTTCCTTTTTAACGAAAACAGCGATGAGCCGCAGCCCTTTCTTGTCCTCCCCCAGAACCTGGAAGTCGAAATAAAAATCTTCTTTGTCAAAGGGCGTATATCGGGGAGCTTCATATTCCAGGACTCGGCGCAAGTTCTCCCTCGTGTTCAGGGGCAAGCGGATGAAACGAATCACCACTTTTTCCCGGGGGATGCAGATGGATACTTTTCCCTTGTCGATTTGATGCTTGGCGATAAAAGCGCTAATCAGGTTGATCCCCTGGGCGGGGGGCGTCTCTTTTTGTCCATCCGACCCGAGGGGATAAACCTGGTAATCCACGAGCCGGACCTTCCCGACGGATTTCTTGAGGAGGGTCAGGATGAGATGGTTTGGCCGAAAATCAATTCCCAAACTTGAATTATACATCGCCATTTTAATTTTTTAAATTCCCACCATGAAAATCCCCTTTTTTCTAAAGGGGTCCAGAGGGATAATGAATTTTTTTTCAGAACATACAAGAAACGGGTATTGCCGTCACCCGCCTATTATGAAAATGCATCCAACCATTGAACAATTTTATACCCTTCTTTCTCTCGGGAGTCAATTTTAATAATGGCTTTCAGGTTGCGCAGCGAATCCCTCTCTTTCCCTTTCGCCTGGGCCTCGACAGTGTAATACGAAGTTGGACTCCGGAAAAGGATATACCGTCCCATCTCCTGAATAAATGGAATTAGTTCCGGGACTCTCTGGAGAAGATCCTGCTGGTTTTCGAAATTCTTCTCTTCCCTGACTTTGATGATCCTTTTGGCGACTTCGCCGGGAATCCCCCAAACAAATCTTAACACCGGTAAAGTCGCGCTGTTGATGTCAATCTGTTCTCCCGGGGCGTAGACGGAAAAGATCTCTTTTAATCCGGTCCGCTCTCGATCACTCCCTTCCTCGCTCTTCCTCGTTTCCTTTTGACCATAGAAAAGCCCGGGGGTCACGCCCCGGACGAGCAGGAGTTCTTCGACCGAATCGAGAGAGCCATTCTTACAATCGTATGGCTCTTTGAGGGATCGATAAAAATCATTTTCCGCCCCATTGAGGCGGTAGAAATCATCGGGATCCCTCCAGTCCAGAAGGGAATCAACGATTACGTCCCTGGCCTCCCCTTCCAGACCGAGGTGGGTGACAATCTTGCGCAGCATCGTTTCGGAAACCAGGTTGATATTGATTTTGCCAGCCTCGCCCATGATCCGGATGGTGCAGGATCCCCGGTCAAATAGCTGCTGGTACTCTCTCCCGTCGGCCATCCATTCCCTCTGGTCCGGGAGAACTTCTTCGATTTTCAGGGTCCTCCGCAAAAGCTGAACCCTCGAGTCGTTTTTGTAAACCAACTCGGCGATGGCCCGCTCCACTCCCCCCTTGGCCATGGCATAGAGCTGGAGTTCCTCCTGAAAATTTCTTGTAATATTGACCTCGGTCCTCATGGCCGAGCTGAACTCCAAAACCACGACCGATAGGATCGTAACCACCCAGAGGACCATAATCAGGGCTACGCCATTGTTGTTCTCCGGTGGTCCATAAGATGTCTTTTTAAAAATCCTTCGCAGTTTCAAGAAGCCTTCCAAATCCTCCCTTGCCCCCATTTCACATTTTGCATTCCGCAATCTATATTTTTTACCCTCTTGTTCCGAGGGGCCGTTGCGGAATCACCCCTCTAAGGGGGGTCCTTCTCATTTCATCATACCGGTACGAAGGAAGCTCAGTTAGGATGGTGAAAGAAGTTTCGTCCTTCTCCCCTTTCCCCTTTTTCTGGATAATGGTTATCCGCAGGGCCCGGGGCAATTTATTTTCCTCTTTGGCATTCCATTCCGCCACCCATCCGGCCTCTCGGTTTTCATCTTTATCTTCCTCGCGGTAATATTCGAAACGAGCCTCGACAACTCCTTCCAGCAGGGAAATCCCTGATTCTTCCCTGGGGGTCTCTTCCATAAAATCCTTATTCAGCACCTTTTGCTCGTATAAAACCAGACGACCTTCCTCCGAACCTTCCTTCTTAAATTCATAGATCGCAAAAACAAACCCTTCGGGCTGCCTGGATCGCAGAGGTAGCGCGGAAACGAACTTCAAGGACCGGGTCTTTCCTTCGAAGGCCAGATAATTGCCCTCGGCCTTTGGGGTTTTGATCTTATAGGGAACGATCGATTTGATCTGGCGGGAAATCATCTGGGAGGAAATCCTCACCTGCTGGTATACTTCTTTGTTGGTTTCTCCTTTTTCCCAGGCGGAGAAGCCCAGCCGAAAGACACCAAAGATCATGACCAGGATAAAGCCCAGAATCGTCAGGGTCACCATTACTTCCATCAGGGTAAACCCCGGCGCCTCCAGAGCCTCGACATGCGGGCTTTGCCGAATCCGTTTCAGAACCATGCCAACCTTCCCACTCCCTTCCCCGAGAACCCCATTAACTCTTCCCCTCAAGATCCGGTTTGATTGTTTTATAAGAATCAAATTCAGCCGTCCTCTCCCTCATACCGGACTTCCAGAGAACATTCACCTTGATACTATAGAATTCAACGGGGGCCTTAAATTCCGGATTTTTTTCTACAGGGAGGAGGTCTACTTTTTTTATCTCGACCCGCCAGCGATAATCGTTGTCAAACTGCCCTTCTTCTTCCCCTTCCTCCAAACCCCTGCTGAGAGCGATTTCTTCCATTTTCATGCGTCCATAGCCAACGGCCTTGGTGTATTCCTCGGCAACTTTCGCCAGACGCAGTCCGCCGGAAAAGAGCTCGATGATAACGATCAGCCCTACGCTTAGGATGGCCAAGGCCACGACTACTTCAATTAATGTAAATCCCCGTTTTCTCATTCTCCAATGGATTAGCAGTCAGACCCCTTCGATCTCCACCATCCCGGTGAGAAAATGAACTTTAATCCGATAACCTTTATGGTCTTGCCCTTCCAGTAGAATAAAACCCCCGTTCGATCCCCCGTTGGGATAAAATTCAATCGCCGGAACATCAGAAGGATATAACGGAGTGGAAGTTTTTACCTCTTTCATCACGACCCCCTCCGGGAGAGGGTATTTTCTTTGGGGGGACTGCCCTTTGCTTTTCGGACCCTCCTCTTGATCTACAACCGCTTCCGGTGTTAGCATCCTGACTTCCCGTAATTCTGGATCAAAAAGGACCTGCTGGACCGTCCCCTTGTGGACCGCTTCGCTCCGGTAGTAGCGCAAGATCCCGGAAATTTTTTTGGCGGCGGCTTTCAACTCCACGGATTTTGAAAACCGGGACCATGCCGGTGCTACCAGGGAAATGGAGAGGCCGATCAAAACCAGAACAATGACCAGCTCCATCAATGAAAAACCTTTGCTCTTAGCCCGTAATGTCCTTCCAACTGACAACATCCTGGTTTTCTCCCTCCCCCCCCTCCGCTCCATCCAGCCCGTAGGATACGAGGTCGTAATCCCCGTGTTCACCGGGCGATTTATAAAGGTACGCCTTTCCCCAGGGGTCCAGGGGAATTTCCTTAGGCAGGTAAGGGCCTTTCCACCCTTCCATCCCGGAGGGTTTCTCTCTCAGGGCCTTCAGACCCTCCTCAGTGGTAGGGTATCTTCCCGCATCAAGGCGCAAGGCATCGAGAGCGGTTCCGAAAAGCTCAATTTGGGCTTTAGCCGCTTTCAGCTTGGCCGTGCTGACTTTACCAAATAATTTTGGACCAACCAGGGCGGCCAGGAGGCCGATAATGATCATCACCACCAGGATTTCGACTAAGGTAAACCCTTTTTCGCTCCGCGGGTCCTTGGATTTCATCTCTCCTCCTCAATTCTCCCATTCCATCATTTAAATTTCTCTTTTTCTCTACGTCCTCAGTGGCCATTAAAAAGGAATTTCATTGATGCTGAAGATCGCCAGGAGCATGGAGATGACAATGAACCCTACAATCGCCCCCATTACCAGAATGATCAGGGGTTCCAGCAAGGAGACCAATCGCCTTACGGTATTTTGGACATATTCATCGTAGGTATCCGCCACCTTGATCAACATCTCATCGAGCCGCCCGGTTTCCTCGCCAACGCCGATCAGGTGGACAGCCAGGGGCGGGAAAATGCCGGTCTCTTCGAGTGCTTTAGCGATTCCTTTTCCTTCCCGCAATCGGTCATGGATATGGGCAATGGACCTGGCAATGGCCAGATTCTGGGAAATCTCTTGCACTAAGTTCAGGGCTGGTAAAATGGGTACCCCGCTTTGTAAAAGAGTCCCAAGAGTCCTGGAGAAGCGGGCAACTTCCACTTTTTTAATCAGGCTGCCTATGGCAATCCACCGCAGTTTGAACCGGTCCCAGCGCCATCTCCTTTCTTCCTTCTGATTGTAAGTCCTCAACCCGAGATAAATCAGAGCCCCCAAGCCCGCGCCGACCCACCAGTAATCCCTAACGGATTGGCTGATGAAAAGCATGATCTGGGTCGGCAGGGGGATAGCCTGCCCCATATCGGAAAAGATCCTGGCGAATCTGGGTATGACAAATGTTACCAGAATGGCAACGGAAAGCCCGCTGACAAACGTTAAAATTATGGGGTAAATCATGACCGAAACGAGATACTCCCTGATTTCCTTTGTGGTTTGAAGGTATCTGACCAGGCGGGACAAAATCGTTTCTAAAAATCCGCCCGATTCTCCCGCTCGAACCATATTGATGTAAAGCCTTGAAAAGATCCGGGGATGGTGCGTCAGGGAATCGGCCAGAGAACCTCCTCCCTCAATCTGCTTTAAGACGTCACGTACTGCCTCCCGCAACCTGACGTTTTCGGTTAAGTTGCCGAGGAGGCGAAGGCTGCGGTCAATGGGCAACCCGGCGGAAAGGAGGGTGGCGAACTCCTGGGTGAAGGTTAATAGATTCTTTATCCCTACCCGCCAGGGCAAAAAAGAAAATAAACGGGAGGGTTCTCCCGTCTCATCGGTGGAAACAATGCGAATGGGAATATAGCCAAGCTGGTGGAGGTTCTGCACCACCATCTTTTCGTCCTTCCCCTCCATGGAACCTTCCACGGTTTCCCCGTTGAGGGTGGTCGCTTTGTAAAGATACTCACCCATTATAAAGACCGTGAGTTGAGAGTTGGAATTTGTTAGTTTTTAATCTTTCCATTTCTCTGCGCTGCTCTTCCGGTTACGAAATGATTTCCTCTTCCTGGGTCACCCGCAGGACTTCGGCAACCGTTGTAATCCCCTGCCCTACCTTCAACCATCCATCTTCCCGCAGAGTCCTCATCCCTTTCTTGCGAGCCTCTTCCTTGATGATGTTGGCGTCCTTTTTCCCTAGAATAAGCTTTTGGATGTCCTCCGTGACCTTGAGAAACTCAAAAATTCCCTGCCGTCCGGAATAACCGGTATGGGAACATTTTTCGCAGCCCTTCACGGTATGGATTTTCAAGTCGTTCAGATCCATTTTCCCCGCTTTCATTTCCTGCGCAATCGCCGGATCGGGGATGTAAGGGGTCCGGCAAAAGGGGCAGGCTACCCGGACTAAGCGCTGGGCCAAGATGCCGATGACCGTCGAAGAAAGAAGGTAGTCTTCCATCCCCATATTCAAAAGCCGGGTAATGGCGCTGGAAGCATCGTTGGTGTGCAGGGTACTCAGGACCAGGTGGCCGGTTAATGCGGAATGGATGGCAATCTCAGATGTTTCAGCATCCCGAATTTCTCCGATGAAAATCACGTCCGGGTCCTGGCGAACGATGGACCGGAGGGCATTGGCAAAGGTGAGTCCGATGGAGGGTTTGACCTGGATTTGATTGACCCCTCTCAATTGATATTCGACAGGGTCTTCCACGGTTATAATCTTTTTATCCGGGAAGTTGATCTTTTGCAGCGCGCAATAAAGCGTTGTGGTCTTGCCGCTTCCGGTGGGGCCCGTAACCAGAATGATCCCGTGAGGATTCTGGATAAGCTCCTGGAAGCCTTTCAAAGTATCTTCTGGAAAACCCAATTTCTCCACTTCGAGCACGATGCTGCTTTTATCCAGAATCCGCAAAACCATGGACTCCCCATGGATGGTGGGGACGGAAGAAACCCGAAAATCGATCTCCTTGCCTTTCACCCGGAGCATAATCCGCCCGTCCTGGGGGAGGCGTCTTTCGGCAATATTCAATTTGGCCATAATCTTGACCCGGGAAATGATGGCCGCTTGAAGACGCCGGGGGGGCGACTCCACGTCATGGAGGACTCCGTCGATGCGGTAGCGCACCCGAAAGTGATCCTCAAAGGGTTCAAAATGAATATCGCTGGCCCGCCTTTCAATGGCGCGGGTGATGATCAGGTTCACCAGCCGGATTACCGGCCCTTCGGAGGCCATGTCCCGCAAATGGTCGACATTCTCTTCTTCATCTTCCCCCCGGTATTCCGGTATCCGGTCGATATCCTCAATAATTTTTTCCATGGAAACCGCCCCGGCGCCGTAGACTCGTTCGATGGCCTTGAGAATTTCGGCTCCTTCGCCGAGGAGCACCTTGATTTCATGTTTGGTCGCTAAACGGATGGCGTCGAGGGTGTAATAATCTGCGGGGTTGCTCATGATAACCGTCAGGATGTTGTTTTTTAGACTGGCGGGAATAAATTTTGATTCTTTCATGAACTGAATGGAGAGGTGGTTGAAAAGCATGGGTTCAACAGGGAAATCGCTTTCCGTCGCGAAGGGGGTCCCGAAAAACTCTTCCGCAGCGGCCATGAATTCTTCAGGCGTGAGCAAACCTGGTTTGACCAGATGTTCTTGCGCGGAAAAATCTTCCGGAAGCTGACCACCGGGATAAAGCTTTTCCAACTCAGCCTTCCCGATCAATCTCCTCTCAATCAGAAAATAAATGAATTGGTAATTCATGGCCTCATCTCATAAACCGAATTGAACCGGTCTTCACCTATCTCAATTTTCCCAATCTCTTATTGAGGACTGATATGAGATTATATCCTAAAACAGATAATTCCGCCACTTGACTTGTTTTTTCTCTCCCGATTTGATATTTTTTCCCCATTCGAATGAAGGATATTGCTTAGTTTTTCTGAGAGAATCTGCGTCCCAATTAATTTATTCCATCCTTCAGAAATTGGCCATGCCTGAAAAAAAGACCGAGGGCAAAGCCGCTGGGATTAGCCGCAACATTGTCGCTCTGGGGTTCGTCAGTCTTTTCACGGATGTCAGCAGCGAAATGATCTACCCTCTTCTGCCCATTTTTCTAACTTCTGTTCTCGGCATGGGAACTACTTTTGTCGGCCTTGTGGAAGGGGTTGCCGAGTCAACGGCTTCTATTCTCAAGCTATTCTCGGGGTGGTTTTCCGACCGTCTAAAAAAACGAAAAGCCCTGGTAGTTTTCGGGTATACTCTTTCAACCCTCATCCGGCCGTTGGTCGCTGCGGCTTCGGCCGGATGGCATGTCCTGCTTATTCGTTTCTTCGACCGAGTTGGCAAAGGAATTCGGACCTCCCCCAGGGACGCTCTGATTGCCGACTCCAGCCACGAGGGGGGCAAAGGCAAGGCCTTCGGCTTCCAGCGCTCCATGGACCACACCGGAGCGGTAATCGGCCCTTTGATCACTTTTCTGCTGCTCACCTTCGTCACCCAGCAATATCGGACCATCTTCTGGCTGGCTTTTTTCCCCGGAATCATCGCTCTTATCATCCTCCTCCGGGGAGTAAAAGAAAAAAAGCCTTCCTTGGCCGTGCCGTCTTCCCCGGACCTTCGCTTCACTTTCCGGCCTTTTAGCAATCAGTTTAGATTTTTTTTGCTGATCGTTACCCTTTTCAGCCTGGGCAACTCCAGCGATGCCTTTTTGGTTCTCAAAGCCAAAGACACGGGCATTCCTGTTTCCTTCATCCCCCTCCTCTGGATGCTCCTCCATCTGACCAAATCTTTATCGGCCTTTCCCGGGGGAATGCTTTCCGACCGCCTGGGAAGAAAGGCTGTAATCATCTCCGGCTGGTTGCTGTACAGTGCCGTTTACTTGGTTTTTGCCCGTGCCGATTCTCCCGGAACAATCTGGATTCTTTTTGCGGTCTATGGCTTTTTTTACGGCCTGACCGAGGGTGGAGAACGCGCGCTGGTCGCTGACCTGGTCCAGCCCCGTTTACGGGGAACCGCGTATGGTCTTTATAACTTCGCCATCGGGATCAGCACCCTGCCAGCAAGCCTCCTGATGGGATTTATCTGGGAAAAATTAAGCCCGAAGGCAGCCTTCGAATTCGGAGCCTCTTTAGCCCTATTATCGGCCCTTCTCCTCTGGGCGGTATTGAAAAAGGAAAAAAGGGCGGGTTATGGGTAATAAGGGATGGGTTATAGCCTTTTTTTTTATTGCCTATTGCCTATTGCCTGTTCTTTATTGCCTATTGCCTATATTTTATGTATCGGAAACACCGTCTCTTTGATGGACTTCAATATTCGGTCTAATTCCTGGTTGATCCGATCCTTGACGATTCCCGTTGTATAGACTGTTTTGTCCTGGAGATCCCCAACCTCCATTTCCGGCCCGAACATCATTCCTCCGATAATCCCCACATATTCGTCCCGGGGCTCTAAATCATTCAGGATCGCCCAGGCCAGAGTCCAGCTCCGGGTTGTTTTATAAACGTCATACCCCCCGCCCCCCAGGGCTAAAAGGCGAGGCGCTTTTTCAACCAGCTTTCTGACGGCCTGGCAGTACCCGAAATTTGTCACACTCAGGTGAGTGAGTGGATCGGAAATATGGGTATCCGCTCCAATTTCGGCAATAACAAGGTCCGGAGCGTAAGCATCAAGGAGAGGTGGAACGACTGCTTCGAAGGCCCGGAGGAAGGCCTCATCATCGGTGTTCTGCGGCAGGGGAACATTCACGTTGTACCCCCTCCCCCTGCCTTCCCCGATCTCATTCTCGAACCCCGACCAGGGATAAAGATCCCGCCCGGTTTCGTGCAAAGATATAACCAGCGCGCGGTCTTCTGCATAAAAAGCATCCTGGACGCCATTGCAATGATGAGCGTCGATGTCCACAAAAGCCACCCTCAACCCTTTTCTTATCAAATGAGTTATGGCCACGGCCACGTCGTTTACATAACAAAAGCCCTCGGCGTGATCACGCCCCGCATGGTGGAAGCCACCTACGGGGTTAAAGGCCACCTGCACTTCCCCGGAGGCGATCATCATCGCCCCTAAGAAAGTTGCTCCGGCCGTCAGCGCAGAGTAATCGTATACCCCCATAAATATCGGGTTCTCATCCGTTCCTAATTCATACTTCAAGATCTGCGGGTCGACGAGAAACTCATCTCCCGCGTGGCAAGGATTTGCCGCGGAACAAAGTTTTTCGTTCGCAGCCGCAGCATCAACCGTTTGGAGGGCTTTTAAATACGACTCATCATGAAACAGGGCCAAGGCCTCAAAGGATAGAGGCTCCGGTTTGACGATGTGGATCCAGGGTCGTTCGATCAGGTCATAGCGACGGCAGAGGTCCAGAGTTAACTTGGCCCGGATGGGTTTGAAGGGATGAGTGGAGCTGTACTCGAAATTGGCGAGTTCCTCGGAATAGATAAATGCGCTCTGAAAATTAGCAGGACGGTCACCCATATCCAACTAATCATACATGAATCCATTCGGAGGTCAACCGTTTTTACCCTCTTTTTACCCTCTTACCACTCCCAGTTTTTCCTTTTGATAAATCGAATGATCCGACCCCCAGTTAGGTGTAGACTCAGATGAAAGGTCGCCGCCCACCCATCAACCCCCCAAAGGTAAATCGGTCAGCAAGCGGTTTCCCTACGCGGGGGCAAGAATTGGCCTGAGACCGGGAAATCAATAAAACGAAGAATTTTACCCATTCTTTTTGGGGTTTGGTATATTATGAAATAATCGCAAAGAATAAATACAAGAAGGCCAGGACGAAATAAAGTCTATCCGCAGAGGAGATGGGGAATTGATTGAAAAACGATCTTTCGGCCGCACCGGCCACCTGAGCACGGCAACGATCTTCGGGGGCGCCGCCCTGATGAGGGCTACCCCAAAAGACGCGGATCAGGCTCTGGAAATCCTGTTGAAGTACAAGGTGAACCACATCGACACGGCCCCCCGCTATGGAGATTCGGAAGTCCTAATCAGCCCCTGGATGGCCAGGCACCGCAAAGATTTCTTCCTGGCCACCAAAACAGGCAACAGGACTTATTCGCAGGCCCGCGAAGATATCCACCGCTCCCTCGATCGTTTAAAGGTGGACAGGATTGACCTGATCCAGCTCCACGGCCTCCAGCACCCGGATGAGTGGGATACGGCCATGGGGCCGCGGGGGGCCCTCGAGGCGGCGATCGAGGCCAGGGAAAAGGGCCTTGTGCGCTTTATCGGGATCACCGGGCACGGGTGGATGATCGCAGCCCTGCATAAACGCGCCTTGAAGCACTTCGACTTCGATTCGGTCCTGATGCCCTACAATTACGTCATGCATTTGAACGAGCGGTATCGGAAGGAGTTCGAAGAGGTCGTGCGCATTTGCAGGGAACGGAATGTGGCCGTCCAAACCATCAAATCCCTCGCCCGCGGTCCTTGGGGGATTGCCGCGCAAAATCGCAATCCCTGGTACCAGCCGCTGGAGAAGCAGGGAGACATCGACAAAGCAGTCCACTGGGTGCTGGGCCGTTCAGATGTATTTCTCAACACCGTGGGGGATGTGGACCTTTTGCCCAGAGTGCTGGATGCAGCCAGCCGCTTCCGGGAGCGTCCGACCGAAGAAGAAATGAATGAGATGGTGCGCAGGAATAAAATGTCCTCCCTTTTCGGAATTGGTACCTAAAATGAAAATCATATCGTGGCGTTTTTAGTGGTCTGAAAAAGCGCACATATATAGCAGATATCAATAATTCCCCTTTTTATGTATACAGGGGGAAAAATATTATCAACCTATGCGTTCAAAAATATTAACGCCAATTATCATCTTTTCATTCCACATAACTGGTGGAGTAGTCAAACTAATCCGTTTATCGGAAATTTCTACAAATCGTTTTTGGGTTCCCTCCCAATTTGGAAATAGAGAGTTTTCTATATGATGAATAACGAATTTACCAGGCGCATTAAATTCGTACTTTCCGAAATAAGAGATGCATCCTTTGAAGCATTCATTTATCTCCTCCACGGTTCCTTTTAATTGATCACCGGAAACAAATTTAGGGCGATTGGAACGCATCATTTGAACAGAAAAGCGGCCAACATCCGTATAAATCAGCAACCCTTTTGCATCCTTTCCGAAAGGGAAAGAAGGCTCTTCGCCTTCCCCTCGGGCTTCAAAGGAAATGAGTTTCCATACTCCAATGAGGGGGATAACCTTGGTGGAGGTTTCCTCTTTCATATAAGCCTCCTTTATAGTGATTATCGCAAAAAATCGTTTCCTAAATGATTTAATAGGGAGCTTCTTGCAAAAGTCCGTAATTTACCCTTCGACAGGCTCAGGGTGAACGGGCTTAGGTTGAAATTATTTAGTTTTTCCGTTCGTGGTGAGCTTGTCGAACCACAAAAAAATACTTTTGCAAGAGCCTCTATGGACAATAAATAAATGTCAGAGATCGTGCCAATCTCCGCACTTCGACAAAATTTCTGAAATGAAAAGTATATCCAAACATCATCGTTTATCGATTGAAATCCACATCTTTCGAGAAATTATGTCAACCGAAGACTTCAGGCAGTAATCCCCGTTTTTCCATGGAAATGTTGCACTCCTGCCGAATTTAACCCATTCACTCACAAAGTGGGATAAACCCCATCCGCCTTCTCCCAATCCGTCTCGATCATACTGT
>CAZIDC010000008.1:0-7996 GCA_964537885.1 uncultured Syntrophaceae bacterium
CGAGTTGTCCACGATAAAATCGGCGTATCCTCTTTTCTCCTCGATGGGCAATTGAGAATTAAGGATATTGGTGGCTATTTCCCGGGTGATTTGATCTCGTTTTATCAGACGGTCAACCTGCATTTCCTTGGGAATGTAAACTAAGAGAATCTTGTGGAAGAGATATTGGAGGTTGGTTTCAATGAGCAGGGGAATGTCCACCTGGATTATGACAGCCGGATCCTTATCTGTGCCCTCTGTGGTTTCATATCCTATCCCCTCTTTTCATAAAATTTTTGACATTACCAGGATCTACAGACTTCCGGGGTGGACCGACCGGCCCGAAGCTCTTCCATGAGTTCCTGCTCGGTGCGGACCTCGGGCTCCAGAATGGTAACACACCGGCCCACTGGAAAGAACCTCCACTTCTATGACTTTATTCCTCATGAATGTTAGAGTCATTTTCTCCTCTTATTTCCTCGCGCCTTTAGAAAAAGCTTCCCATAGTTGATCCCGAAAATCAGGGTGGGCGATGGCAATCAGAGCTTCCGCCCTCTGGCGGAATGTTTTTCCTCGAAGCATGGCCACTCCGTATTCGGTGACCACGATGTCGGTCAAGTAACAGGGAATAGTCACCGCCGAGCCACTTGCCAGCCGGTCCACGAGGCGCGAGACCTTTCCCTTTCCAGCCGAAGCAGTGATGGCGGTGATCGATTTGCCTCCGCGGGAAAGAGAAGCTCCTTCCACAAAGTCCATCTGGCCGCCGACTCCGCTGACCTGAACGCCGTTTAAGGACTCGGCATTAATTTGCCCGGTAAGGTCGATTTCGATGGCGGAATTGATGGCCACAAAATGGTCGATCTTGCCGATCACCTCGGAATTATGGCTGACTTCCGCCGGATGCATTTCCAGCAGGGGATTTTCATGCCCAAAGCGAAACAGTTTTTCCGTTCCGATGAGCTCTCCGGCCACGATCTTTCCCTGACAGATGCTTTTCTTGAGGTTGGAAACGGCCCCCTTTTCCACCAGGTCCACGACGCTGTCGGACAACATGCCCGAATGGATGCCCAGGTCTTTTTTCCCCTCCAGCAGCTGGAGAATAGCCGTGGGCAGGTTGCCGATGCCGAGCTGGATGGTGGCGCCGTCCGGAATGAGATCGGCTACCCATTCAGCGATCCGGCGCTCGGGTTCACCGACTTTGATTTCCGGGTAGGGAATCAGCGGTGTGGAGCACTCCACCAAATAATCGACCTCCGAAGAAGAAAGGGAGCAAGGGCCGAAAGTCCGGGGAGTCTGGTCATTGACTTCGGCAACAACCGCCCTGGCTTCCCGGGCAAGAGGGTAGGCCATGCTGGTGGATACTCCCAGACTGAACCTTCCGGCCTTGTCCGGCGGGGCAACCTGAAGCAGGACAACATCAACGGGAGCCGGCCCATTACGAGCATGAATCCGGGGTACATCGGAGAGACGGACGGGGAGGAAATCGATTCGCCCTTCTTCCGTGGCCTGCCGGATGGAAGGGCTAATCTGGTGGCTGACGCAACGGAAAGAAGATTCGAACCCTTTCCTGGCCAGGGGTTGCTCGGCCAGAAGATAACCGCTGACGATTTCTACATTCCTATAATATTCAAAATCTTCCGCCAGAGCCTGAAGCAGGGTTTGCGGCTGGCCCGAAGCAATGGAGAAGAAGACCCGGTCTCCGGGTTTGATGGCCTGGCGCAAGGCGTCCCGGGCATTGTCCCACTTGGCGGTTTTCATTTTTCCCCCGCTGCCTTTTCAGGAAGCTCAGCCATGACCGCACCACTGAAGGCGAATCCGGCAACCTTTCGCCTTTTGATGGGCATGGGTTGGTCCTATTCCATTATCGAGATTCCTGTTTCCTCTCGGTTTTAGAGATACCTCATTTTACTTATCTTTTCAATAGAACTTATTTAATAAAGGCGAGAAGAATTTGACAGGGATTGGGACGAGAAGAAAAAGTTGTCATCGGGAAAAGGCAATCACTTGAGCCTCTTGCAAAAGTATTTTTTTGTGGTTCGACAAGCTCACCACGAACGGAAAAACTAAATAATTTCAACCTAAACCCGTTCACCCTGAGCTGTGAGCCTGTCGAACAGTCGAAGGGTAAATTACGGACTTTTGCAAGAAGCTCACTTTGGTAACTTTATCGGGGATGATTTATCCGCTCGCTGCCGCCGAAACCAGATGAAATAAAAACCCATGAGAAGGGCCAGAGCGGGAACGAAAAGGAAAAGGGAAGTTCCCAGGAGCAGGTCTCCTTCCAGGAAAGAATGGAGGCTCCAATAGGAAATCCAAACCTGGATAACAACGAAGACCAGGAAGGCAATTCCAAAGAAGAACGGTTTTTTAAAAAGCAAGAGAGCCCCAAGCAGTGGGTTATTTGCCCCAGAATTAACAAAAAGACGAAGGAAAATCAAGAGAAACTTTCAGTCTACAATTGACAAAGGATGATAGATTGTGTCATAAATTTTTAGTCAGAGGAAGGGCGTAAAACTTTTTCAAGCGGGAAAGCACCAATGTATAATCTAAACGGGCAGGTTGCCATCATAACGGGTGCGGGGAGCGGGTTAGGCCGGGCCATCGCCCAGCGCCTTTCCCTGGAAGGAGCGGCAGTCGTGGCCGCGGACATAAACGGAGAAGCTGCGGCAACGGTTATCCAGGAGATCAAAGACCTTGGAAGGCGGGGGCTGGACGTGCCAACCGATGTCTCGATCGAGAAAGACGCAGAGCACATGGTCCAAGCAACCCTCGAGAACTTCGGCCAGATTGACATCCTGGTTAACAATGCCGGCACCGGAAGCACCGGGTTGATCATCAACCATTCGGAGGAAGATTGGGAAAAGCCCATGCGGGTCAATCTCAAGGGGTCTTTTTTATGCTCCCGGGCCGCGGCCAGGGAGATGATGACGCGCAAGCGCGGACGGATCGTGAATATTTCTTCCATAAGCGGAAAGTCGGGGGAGGAGTTCATCGGGGCTTATTGCGCGTCGAAGTTCGGCGTCATCGGCCTGACTCAGGTTATGGCCAAGGAGCTGGGTCGCTTTGGCATAACCGTCAACGCGGTCTGTCCGGGGTATATCTGGACGCCCATGTGGGCCGAGATGGCCAAGTGGTTCAAAGAAAGCTTTCCTACGCTGGCGGGGAAAAGCCCGCAGGAAATTTTTGAGAACCGGGTGAGATCGGTAACCCCGCTTCGCCGGCCGCAGGAACCCGAAGACATTGCCAACTTGGTCGTTTTCTTAGCTTCCGAAGAAGCGCGCAATATTACCGGGCAGGCGATCAACGTGGATGGCGGGGCGGTGATGCATTAACGGCCGTAAGGCGCAAGGCGTAAGGGGAAAAAGGCAAAAGAATTATTGGGACGCAGATGAACGCAGATTTTCAGGATTTTAATATTTAAACAGTTGAGGCTCTTGCAAGAGTCCGTAATTTACCCTTCGACAGGCTCAGGGTGAACGGGCTTAGGTTGAATTTATTTAGTTTTTCCGTTCGTGGTGAGCTTGTCGAACCACAAAAAAATACTTTTGCAAGAGCTCTTAAAAATTCAGTGGACATGAATTAGAAGCCCGGGTAAAAAGTCTTTATTTTTAATTCGCATTGCTTTATCCGTTTTTCCCGCGCAAATCTGCGTCCCATTTGGAGGGGTAAATGATTGAAATCCGGATTCATGGCCGGGGCGGGCAGGGAGCCGTGGTCGCCTCCAAGATGCTGGTCACGGCTGCCGCCAGAGAAGGCAAGAAAGTCCAGGCTTTTCCCCTCTTCGGGGCAGAACGCCGGGGTGCGCCGGTCGCGGCTTTTGCCCGGATCGACGAAAAGAAGATTCGCATCCACAGCGAAGTTTACGCGCCCGATTGCGTCATCGTCCTCGACCCTGTCCTTTACAAGACCGTCGAGATCACGGCCGGTCTGAAAGAGGGCGGGTGGATTATCCTGAACAGTTCACGGGCGCCTTCTTCCTACTCGTTTCCAGCTTCCTTTAAAGTGGCCGCCGTGGATGCCAGCGGTATCGCCATCAGGCACAAGTTAGGCTCGCGGACGGAGCCCATCGTAAACTCGGCCATTCTCGGGGCATTCGCCCGGGTTACGGGAATCGTAGGGATCGAGGGACTGGCCGAGACCATAAAGGAGTCCGTCCCGGCAAAGGGAGTGGAGAACGAGGCAGCAGCGCGGGAAGCCTTTGAAAGCGTGAAGATACGATAAAAACAGGCGCAAGGCGAAAAGCGTAAAGCGCAAGGGGCAAGGCGCAAGACGTAAGGAGACGGAATGGAAGAAAAGATCGTCATAAAGAATTTTAAAGATGTGCCCATCCTTTCAATTTCCCTGCAATCCACCCTCTGGAATAAGACCGGAAACTGGAGGTATCTGCATCCTTCTTACGTTTCCCTCCAGGCTCCCTGTTCCAAAGCTTGTCCGATTGAGCAGGACATTTCCTTCTATCTTACCTCCTTAGCCGATGGGAAACCTGAAGAGGCCTGGCGGAAAATGATGGAGGCCAATCCCCTTCCTTCCACCTGCGGGCGGGTCTGCCATCACCCCTGCGAGGCGGATTGTAACCGGAAAGAGTATGATGAACCTTTAGCCATCAACGCCCTGGAGCGTTTCCTGGGTGACTGGGGAAGGCAACAAGGCAAAAGCGACGGGCGGAAGAGGGAAAAGAAGAAAGAAAAAGTTGCCATCATCGGGGCCGGGCCGGCCGGCCTCTCCTGCGCTTATTTCCTGGCCCGCAAAGGCTACCGGGTGAAGATCTTTGAAGGGATGAGTGAACCCGGAGGGATGCTGCGCTACGGCATTCCTGAATACCGGCTGCCGAGAAGAATCCTCGACCAGGAAATTGAGCGAATTGTTTCTTTAGGCGTGGAGATTCAGACCGGGAAAAAGTTCGGGACCGATTTTAGACTGGAAGACTTGAAACCCTACACAGCGGTTTTTTTAGCCACGGGGGCCCATGCCGAGCAGAAGCCGAAGATCTCCGGGGATGATCTCAAGGGGGTATGGCACGGCTTGGCCTTTCTCAAGATGGCAAACTCTGGTCAAACCATTCGCCCGGGGAAGAGGGTGATCGTGGTCGGGGGGGGCAATTCGGCCATCGATTCAGCCCGGGTGGCCTGGCGCTTAGGGAGCAAAGTCGCGGTCCTCTATCGCCGGGCCAAAGAAGATATGCCAGCCATTCCGGAAGAAGTGGAGGAAGCCCTAAAAGAAGGGGTCGAGTTCGTTTTTAATGCGGCGCCGGTCAGAATCCTCGGAAGAAGCGGGAAGATTCAGGCAGTTGAATTCATGAGGACCAAACCGGGAAAGCCGGATGTTAGCGGGAGAAAAACTCCCGTTCCTGTCAAGGGATCTGATTTCTCCTTGAAAGCGGACTGCCTGATCCTGGCTGTGGGAGAACGGGTGGATCTATCCGTTCTGCCCGGAGAAATGAAAACCGGCAAGGGTTTGATCGCCGTTGATTCCTGGGGAAGGACAAGCATCCCCGGCGTTTTTGCCGGGGGGGATGCGGCAACCGGGCAGGGCTATGTTTCCTGGGCAATCGCTTCCGGCAAAAAGACGGCCGGGGCCATTGACCGCTTCTTGCGAGGCGAGGGCGTTGACCCGGCTGCCAATTCCCGGGAAGTGGCCAGGTTTGAGAAGATTAACCTGGATTACTTTCAACCAAGCCCAAGGATCGCGGTTCCGGCGCTTCCCGTTCGAGGGCGAACGGGGAAGTTCAAGGAAGTTCATGGAGGCCTCTCGGGAATCAAGGCCCGGAAGGAAGCGGAGCGCTGCTTTAGCTGCGGGAATTGCATCCGCTGCAACGTTTGCCTGATGGTCTGTCCCGACGTGGCCATTTCTTTTAAGGAAGAAGCGAATGAATACCTCATCGATTACGATCATTGCAAAGGCTGCGGGATCTGCGCGGTGGAATGCCCCCGCTCGGCCATGACCCTGGAGGAAGAGAAATGGAGCGAGTAATTTCCGGGAACGAGGCAGTGGCCTACGGGGCCATGCTGGCACGAGTCCAGGTGATACCGGCCTACCCGATTTCGCCGCAAACGACAATTGTGGAAGCCCTGTCTGATTTCTGCGCCAGCGGGAGGCTGAAGGCGGATTTCGTCAGGGTGGAATCGGAGCACTCGGCCATGTCCTGCTGTATCGGCGCCGCTTCCGCCGGAGCGCGAAGCTTCACGGCCACTTCGGCCCAGGGGCTGGCTTTGATGCACGAAGTCCTGCACTGGGCTGCCGGCGCGCGTTTGCCGATCGTCATGGCCAACGTCAACCGGGCCATGTCCGCACCCTGGACCATGTGGTGCGACCAGGGGGACAGCCTTTCCCAGAGGGATACAGGATGGCTGCAGTTCTATTGCGAAGACAACCAGGAGGTCCTGGACAGCGTCATCATGGCCTATCGCATCTCTGAAAAAGTTCTCTTGCCCATCATGGTCTGCCTGGACGGGTTCATTCTCTCGCACACTTACGAGCAGGTGGAGATTCCGGACCCCCAGGAGGTCGACCAATACCTGCCGCCATATGTGCCGAAGTTCAAATTAGACATCGACGACCCCCATTCTTTCAACGCCGCCTTTCTACCGGACATTTACATGGAACAGCGCATGAAGATGCAGGCCGCCATGGAGGAAGCCAAGGGAGTTGCCCAGGAGGTGGACCAGGAGTTCGGCCGGGCCTTCGGCAGGAGCTACGGCCTGATGGAGGAATATCGGGCGGAGGATGCGGATGTTCTCCTGGTAACCTCAGGGACGATAACCGGAACGGCCCGGGTAGTGGTCGATGAACTCCGCAGCAAGGGGGAGAAAATCGGGCTGCTGAAGATGAAAATGTTCCGCCCCTTCCCCACGGAAGAGGTAAGGCGGGTCTTGCAGCGGGTAAGGAAGGTGGCGGTGGTGGACCGCAACATTTCCATCGGGGCCACGGGAATCTTCGCCCAGGAAATCCGGGCCGCCCTGCATCAGCACGGAGAAGGAACGTCCGTCTTCGGATTCATCGCCGGCTTAGGGGGGAGGGACGTGACCCCCGCCGTTCTGAAAGAAATCGTTGAGTATGCCAGGGGCAAAGAGACCCCGGAAGGGGACATTGCCTGGATCGGAGCCAAGCCATGAGGTACGAGCGGCCGAAGGAAGAAATGCTTTATTCCGGACATATCGGGTGCCCGGGCTGCGGGGCATCCCTTTCCATGCGGTATGCCCTGCAAGCTCTCGGCCGAAAAACCATGGTGGTCATCCCGGCCTGCTGCTGGTCGACCGTAGCCGGTTTCTTCCCTTCTACGAGCCTCAAGGTGCCTATCCTCCATACTGCTTTCGAAGCCGCGGCCGTAACTGCCTCCGGGGTCAAAAAAGGACTGGTGGCCCGGGGGATCGACGACATCCAGGTCATGGCCTGGGCCGGGGATGGGGGAACCTTCGACATCGGCCTGCAGGCCCTCTCGGGGTGCGCGGAGAGGAACGACGACATCATTTACGTCTGTTATGACAATGAAGCTTATATGAATACCGGCATCCAGAGAAGCTCGGCCACGCCCTACTTAAGTTGGACCACGACTACCCCCAACCCGGTTTTCAAGGATACGCCCAAGAAAGACATCATGGAGATCATGGCGGCCCACCGCATTCCTTATGCGGCCACGGCTTCGCCAGCTTTTCCCGAGGATTTTCTGGCCAAGATGCACAAGGTGAAAGAGAGGAAAGGCCTGCGCTTCATCCATATTCTTTCCCCCTGTCCACCGGGCTGGAAGTTTCCCTCCGAGCTTTCGGTGAAGATAGCCCGGCTGGCCGTGGAGACCAAAATCTTCCCGCTCTACGAGATCGAAAACGGGAAAAAATACACCCTCACGTTCCAACCCAAAGGCCTTCCGGTCAGTGAGTATCTCAAGGTCCAGGGACGTTTCAGCCACCTGACGGCCAAGGACGTGCAGGCCATCCAAGAAAATGTCGAGGAAGAATGGCAGATGCTCATGGCCAAAGCCCGGCGCAAAGCAAATTCAAAATCCAGGCGCCAAAAGCCAAAA
>CAZIDC010000008.1:8096-21590 GCA_964537885.1 uncultured Syntrophaceae bacterium
AACCCATTGCCCATAGCCTATAACCTTATTTTTTTATGATATCTCCTTATACCACCCTTTCCGGGATATGTTCGGCCCGCCTGCTCCTTTATCTCGGGCTGCAGAATTATCCGGCATTAATCCCAGTTTTGCAAAAGGAATGGGACATGTCCGGCGCTGCGGCCGGAGCGGTTGTTTCCGCCTATCAAACGGGGTTCCTCATCTCTTTAGTCGGTTTGAGCTCGCTGACGGACTGGGTGAGCACCAAGAAGGTATTTCTTTATTCGTGCGTCGCCTCGGCCATATCCAGTTTGCTCTTTGCCTTTTGGGCCCGTAGCTTCCTCTCTGCACTCCTGTTGCGGGGTCTGATCGGGCTGGCCGTGGGAGGGACGTATACCCCGGGGCTAAAATTGATCTCGGAAACTTTCTCAACCTCCCTTCGAGGAAGGGCCATGGGCTTTTTCATCGGTGCCGGGTCCATCGGACTGGCAGGGTCCGTTGCCCTAACAGGATGGATCGCCGCTCACCACGGATGGCAAGCGGCTTTTTTTATTACCACCCTGGGCCCTATATTGGGGGCGGTACTCCCGATGCTGATTCTGAAGGGGATGGAAGAGAGGAAACCCGAACCTGTGGAGAGGAAATTTAGGAAAGAATTGCTGGCCAACCGGCCGGCCCTGTTGATGATTGCCGGATATACTGCCCATGTCTGGGAGCTTGAAGGAATGCGCGCCTGGACCCCTGCTTTCCTGGTAGCCTGCTTCCTGGCCGCCGGTTTGATGGAAGAGCAGGCCGTTCAGTCCGGAGCCAACCTCTCCTCGATCATTTTCTTCATGGGGGTCTTTTCCACGGGGATCGCGGGATATTTATCCGATCGTTTCGGGCGGACGGCCGTGATCATCGCTATGATGGCCGTGAGCATCGCCGGCTCTTTTTCTTTTGGCTGGTTGATCGGCGGTTCAATGACCTGGATTATTATCATGGGTTTGTGCTATGGCTTTTCCGTGATCGCCGAATCCCCGGTTTATTCTTCAGGGCTGACGGAAGTGGTTTCGCCCAACTACTTAGGAACGGCCCTGGGCCTCCGCTCCTTAGTGGGGTTTGGAATTGGCGCCATCGTGCCCACAATATTTGGGGCCGTCCTGGATTGGACCAATCCGGTAGGGTTGCAAGAGAGCTTGGGCTACCTGCCTACCTGGGGGTGGGCTTTCAGCATGCTGGGTTTGTTGGCCCTTTTCGGCCCCTGGACCATGTTTAAACTGCGTTCCATGCCCGAGAGTATAAAGATGGCCGGGGGAAAAAAATAAACCCAAAGCGCGAGGCGGGAGAGGAAAGATGAAGACCTGAGTACTTCCCCCGGGGCCATGTCGGCCATCGTGATTCTGGGCGTGGAATATGGCGCCAACGGAGCCATCGTGGTCCTGATCAAAGCGCCGTTGATTTTACACTTTTTAGGGAAATGGGGATGAGATAGAAAGACAAAAGGCAAAGGGAGGAGAGCTTTTGGGGAATTCGATGGGAAATTCTACTTTTTCCCCCTTTGGAAAAGGGGGATGAAAGGGGGATTTTACGGTTTTCAAAAGACAAAACTGTTACAAAATTTGATGTATTTTGATATTGATTTTATTACCAAAGGAGGTTTCCAATGGCGGCAAAAGCGAAAATCATTGTGATCAACGAGAAGGATAATGTGGCCACGGCCATTGTGCCCCTGAAGGCCGGCAGCACCCTTGGGCTGGAAGGACAGGGACGAAAAGAGCGGGTTAAGCTTTTATCATCCATTCCCATGGGCCATAAGTTTGCTCTGCAGGATATTGAAAAGGGAGCGGACGTGGTCAAGTACGGGGAGCCCATCGGCCAAACAACGGCGCGCATCGCCCGAGGGGAACATGTGCATGTTCACAACGTCGTCAGCCACCGGGGAAGAAAGGAAGGTGCATGATGAATTTCCAAGGATATCGGAGGCCGAACGGTAAAGCCGGGGTCCGCAACCATGTGTTGGTCATCCCCAGCGTGGTCTGCTCGCAGGGGGCAGCCGAAGCCATCACCCGGAATTTAAAGGGCACGGTTTATTTGCCCAACGTCTTCGGGTGCGCCCAGGTTGGCGCCGACCGGGAACAGACCAAGCGGACTTTGGCGGGATTTGGCACCAACCCCAACGTCTTCGCCGTCCTGGTGGTGGGCAATGGATGCGAAAACCTTCCGGCCAAAGAGATCGCCGAAGCTGTTAATCCCAGCGGGAAGCGGGTGGAATACATTGAAATTCAGGATGTCGGCGGAACCAAAAAAACCATTGCCAAGGGCAAAAGGATCGTAAAGGAAATGCTGGCCGATGCCGCGGTCCTTCCCCGGGAGCCGATTCCCATGTCGGAACTGATCCTGGCCACAGAGTGCGGCGGGTCGGATTACACCTCGGGACTGGCCTCCAACCCCGCGCTGGGAGCGGCCAGCGACCTCGTCGTGCAGGCGGGCGGGACCGTTATTCTTTCGGAAACTACGGAACTGATCGGGGCCGAGCACCTTTTAGCCAGACGGGCAAGAACGCCGGAGATCGGGAAACAGGTTCTGGACTTGATCGATTGGTGGGAGAAAGAGGCCGTTGCTACGGGGCAGGACATCCGGGGGGCCAACCCGGCTCCCGGAAATATCGCGGGCGGAATTACGACTATCGAGGAGAAGTCTCTCGGATGCATTTACAAAGGGGGGACGACAACCCTGGAACAAGTGATCAAATACGCTTTCCCGCCCGCGAAAAAAGGGCTGATCCTCATGGATACACCGGGCCACGACATCGACCAGCTCACCGGGATGATGGCCGGGGGGGCACAAATAGCGGTTTTCACCACCGGCCGGGGAACTCCCACCGGGTCACCCATTGCCCCGGTAATCAAAATCAGCGGCAACGCCGAAACGTCCCGCAAGATGAAAGATAATATCGACCTCAACGTCAGCCAGATTTTGCAGGGGAAGGAAACCGTACAGGAAGCGGGCCAACGGATTTTTGGCGAGTTGATTGCCGTGGCTTCCGGGAAATTGTCCAAAGCCGAGAAATTAGGGCAGAGGGATTTCTGCATCTTCAAAATCGGCCTCAATTTCTAAGAAGAGCGGATCCTTTTTAGAACGACAAGCAGGGATTGATTTTTGGGAGGGGAAAGAGTGACTCCAAGAGCTTTAGAGGGTATTCGGATTCTGGACCTTACAAGAATCTTAGCCGGCCCCTATTGTTCGATGCTTTTTGCGGACCTGGGGGCTGAAGTTATAAAGATTGAACCACCCGGGGGGGAGATGATCCGGGACAATCCCCCCCGGGTCAAAAAGGGGAAAGGCGGTCCCCATGACCGCGACCGCAGCGCGTATTTCCTGTCCCTCAACCGGAATAAATTCGGCGTCACGCTGAACCTGAAACACCCCAAGGCCGTGGCCCTTTTCAAGGACTTAGTCAAGAGTGCGGATGTGGTCCTGGAAAACTATGCGCCGGGAGTCATGAAAAGGCTGGGAATTGACTATCCGGTGCTTCAGGAGATCAACCCCCGCCTGATCATGGCCAGTATCAGCGGCTTTGGCCAGTGGGGACCCCAATCCGAGCGCATGGCTTTCGATATCATCGCCCAGGCGATGAGCGGGTTGATGTCGGTGACCGGCCAGCCCGACAGCCCCCCCACCAAAGTCGGCACTTCCCTGGGGGACATCAACGCTGCCGTCCATGCCGCGTTTGCCATCATGGCAGCCCTTTGGCATCGCGCGCAAACCGGCGAGGGCCAATATATCGACATATCCATGCAGGAAGCCATGGTGTCGATCATGGAGGGAGCGATTGTGCGGTGGACTTTGGGAAACGAGCTGATGGCCCCCATCGGCTCCCATAATACCAATGAATCGCCCATGGCGGCCTATCGCTGCCAGGATGGATATATCATCATTGCCACCGTGGGGAATGAACACTGGCATCGTTTCTGCCGGGCTCTGAACAAGCCGGAATGGGCTGCGGACCCGGGATATGCCACCAAGGGGCAGCGCTGGGCAAAAAAGTACGCCTTGCAGAAAGAAATCGAAAAGATCACCACCCAATACACCGTTGAAGAAATGGGCGCAATGCTGGACCGCGAGCGGGTGGCCAACTCGCCGATCCTCAACATCCAGCAGGTCGTCGAAGATCCCCACCTGAACAGCCGGGGTTATTTCCTCGAAGTGGAGCATCCCGTGATCGGCAAGGCCAAAATTTCCGGATTTCCTTTCAAACTCACCAAAACCCCCGGATCAATAGAGCGCCCATCGCCGTTGGTCGGGGAACACAATGAACTCATCTTCGGGAAATATCTGGGAATCTCCGCGACCGAGGTGGCCAAACTCAAAGAAGAAGGAGCCCTTTGAGAAGGGAATGCGGATTTACTGAGTCATAAATTCGTTGGCCCAATTGGCCGTGGCCCGAGACCTGACTCAGGCCATTTAATTTGGAAATCCTTAGCAGCGTGGTTTCCCCCTGTTGCCCCCATTAGCCGTTCGGTTTCGATCAGATACGGATTGAAAACTCGATCTTCACAGGATAAAATACAACAAAGGATTGCCGAACGGCACCACCACCGTCTTTGACCTTAAGATGGGATTAGGCCATGCATGAAACCATAGCGGTCGTCGATGACGAACCGGATATTTTGGAGTTGGTTTCTTTACATCTAAAAAAGAACTTTTTTAACGTGCGGGAGTTCTCCGACGCGTCCAGCTTTATCAAATACCTCAACTCCGCAATCCCCGACCTCGTGGTGCTTGATCTTATGCTCCCCGACGCCGACGGCTTCGAGATCTGTAAATACATGAAGAGGAAAAAGGATTTGTCCCATGTTCCCATCGTCATGCTTACGGCAAAAAGCGAAGAGGCGGACACCGTCTTCGGACTGGGGCTCGGCGCTGACGACTACGTCAGGAAGCCTTTCTCTCCCAACGAGCTGATCGCCCGAGTAAAGACGGTGTTGAGAAGAGTTGAATCACAACGGGAGACCGAAACTCCTGCAAAAATTAGTGTAGGTAATATTACCATCGACCCAGAAAGGCATGAAGTTGCTATTGACACACATAAGGTTGAACTGACCTCGACCGAATTCCGCATCCTGCAGCTTCTCGCATCCGACAAGGGCCGGGTCTTCTCCCGGGACAGAATTCTCGATCATCTATGGGGCAATGAAAAGGCAGTGGTGGACAGAACGATTGACGTGCACATACGACATTTGAGATCAAAGTTGGGCACCGCATCGAAGTTGATCAGAAACGTCCATGGCGTAGGGTACAAATTGGAAGAATGAAAAGGTCTTTTTTTAGCAAGATTTTCATCGGCTATCTTCTTATTATTCTCTCCCTTTCATCCTTGATCCTTGCCTTATCCTTGAATACGGTGCGGGAATTCTACCGGGATGTGCTTACCGACAGCCTGAAAAACCTTGCTTATACGCTGCACCCAGAGGTGGCCCATTTCCTGGACACGGGCCGCGCTAACGAACTTGATGGATTTATAAAAAACTTGGGAAGTAAAATTCACACCCGTGTTACCCTCATAGCCACGGATGGGACTGTCCTGGCAGATTCTGACGAGAATACACCATTGATGGAAAATCATAGCCACAGGCCCGAAGTGGTCGAAGCGCTTCGGGGCAAAACCGGCAAGTCGATTCGCTTTAGCAGCACGGCCAGTAAAAACATGCTCTATGTCGCGGTCCCAAGCGAAAAAAACGGGAAAATCACCGGAGTCATTCGTACGAGCCTTTTCCTCCAAGACATTGACAGCCTGCTCACCCAGCTCAACTATCATGTTGCCTGGATCAGCCTTGGTATTGTCCTTATTGCGCTCCTCGGGGCGCTCCTCATCTCAAACAGCATTGTCCGACCGATCAAAAATCTGACAGCGGTAGCCAGGAAAGTCGCTTCGGGGGACTTCAGCGGGCGTGTTTTTCTGAAGAACAAGGACGAGCTGAGGGAGCTGGCCGACAGTTTCAACCGGATGAATGAGGAAATGCAGAGAATGTTTGCGGAGCTCGGCCAGCAGCAAGAAGAACTGAACAGCATTATCTACTCTCTGCAGGAAGGTCTTCTGGTAGTGGACAAACAGGGCAGGATCATCCGGGCCAACGAGAGCTTCTGGAGGATCGCAGGGAGCCAACCCGCAGAAGGGAAGCCTTACTGGCAGACCATTAGAAATCCCCAATTAGCGGAGTTATTGAAGAAAGCGGGTACCGAAAAACGAAACTTCGTGGAAGAGCTACCGTTGGGAGAGAGGATTTTCATTTGCAGCGTTACCCCTATTGAAGGGGGAGAGGACATCGTCTCCCTTTTCCACGACATCACCGAGCTTAAAAACCTCGAAAGAATCAAGAAGGATTTTGTGGTCAACGTCTCCCACGAACTGCGCACCCCTCTTAGCGCTATAAAGGGCTATGCTGAAACGCTGCATGAAGAGGTCGCCGCCGCGCCAATGCGGAAATACGTTGAGGTCATCCAGAGGAACACCGACAGGCTCATCAACATCGTTAACGACCTGCTGCTGCTTTCCAGCCTGGAAGAAAAGGCAGCCCTTGAACTGGAGGATATCGATGCCAAGGGTTTGCTGGAGAACGTCGTCAGATTATTCGATCAGAGGTTGAAGGACAAGCAGCTTTCTTTGGCAATGGATGTGCAGAAGAATCTGCCGCCAATCAAAGCTGATCTCTTCAAGATAGAGCAGATGCTGATAAACCTTCTCGATAATGCGGTGAAATATACCGATCGCGGGGGAATTGCCGTATCCGTGGATGCCCAAGGGAAACGAGTGCGCATCCGGGTCAGAGATACGGGCATCGGAATACCCCAAGACGATATTCCCCGCGTCTTCGAACGATTTTATGTTGTCGACAAGTCACGATCGAGAAAGTCCGGCGGCACAGGCCTCGGCCTGGCCATCGTGAAACATATAGTGCTCCAGCATAGCGGGACCATCGGTATCGAAAGCGTTCCCGGCGAGGGCACCACGGTAACGGTTGCGCTCCCTGCCGATCTATCTGCGTCGTGACCCTGTTTTTGCTTGGCTCAACTCGCTCCCTCCTGGGCCAAAGGGTTCCCCAAGATATAATCCCCAAATTTCAGAATTAACAATAAATTAACAAATTATTCATCATAGCTTAATTATTAAAAAATATAATCTCTTAGGCTTATAGAAGAACCAAAGGAGGTTAAAGGATGAAATACTTGCTTTCGTGTCTGTTGATATTGGTGATGGTAACAAGCGCTGCCTTTGAGGGGGCCGCTAAAGAGCAGGAACTGATTGGTGCGGGGGCTACCTTCCCCTATCCGTTCTATTCCAAGATGTTCGATGTTTATAGCAAAGAGTATGGGGTAAAGATCAATTACCAGGCCATCGGTTCAGGGGGAGGGATTCGTCAACTTACAAATAAAATTGTGGATTTCGGCGGGTCGGATGCCGTCATGACCGATAAGGATTTAAAGGAGGCCGGCGCGCCCATTCTCCATATTCCCACCTGCGCGGGTGCCGTGGTCGTCACCTATAATCTGGCTGGGGATCCGCAGTTAAAATTTACACCGGATATCATTGCGGACATCTTTCTCGGGAAGATCAAGAAATGGAACGATCCGCGGATAACCGCAATAAATCCGGGATGGAAGAGTCCCGGTACCGATATCATTGTGGTCCACCGCTCCGATGGCAGCGGCACGACCGCCATATTCAGCAGCTATTTGAGCAAGGTAAGCCCGGAATGGAAGGGAAAAGTGGGTGCCGGTCCCTCTTTAAACTGGCCCGCCGGATTGGGAGGCAAAGGGAATCCCGGGGTGGCCGGTCTGGTAAAACAGACCCCGGGCAGTTTCGGCTATGTGGAGCTCATCTATGCCCTCCAGAACAAGATGTCCTACGGCACGATCAAAAATAAAAAAGGCAGTTTTGTCAAGCCCACCATCGCTTCGACAAGTCTGGCCGCAAATACTGCCTTGCCGGATGATATGAAAGCGGATTTGACCGATACGGACTCTGCCGGGGGTTATTCGATCAGCGGTTTTACCTGGATTTTAGTTTATAAGGAACAAAATTATAGACAACGGAAAGAAGAAAAGGCCAAGGCCCTTGTCAATCTCCTCTGGTGGATGACCCATGAGGGGCAAAAATACGCGGAGCCCTTGCATTATGCGCCTCTTTCCAAGGCGGCCGTGGGGAAAGCAGAAAAGCTGATTAAGTCAATTACGTACAATGATAAACCAATCCTGAAGTAAAGTTTGCAGGAAGTGACCGGGCAAGGTGGGGATTTTTCCCCACCTTCCTTTTCAATCCTATTCAATATAGGATAGCCTGAAGCCGAAATGCGGGAAAAACCATGAATCATACGGCAGCAAAGGTTGCGGTTCCTACGGCTCGCTCCACAATAACCTTGCAGTACAAATGGGGTGTTTCGGAAGCGTCATTTCGCAGGATCCTCTATCTCGCGGGCCTCAGCTTGTTGATTCTCCTTGTGGCTATTTTCTTTTCACTGGCGCTTGCCTCTCTGCCGGCCCTGCGCCAGTTCGGCTTCGGATTCTTGACCGGAAAGACCTGGGACCCAGTGCGGGGTGAATTTGGGGCGTTAGCCTTTCTTGTGGGCACCTTGATGAGTTCCTTTATGGCTTTGATTATTTCTATGGTCTTTTCCCTGCCGGTCTCGATTTTCTTGGGCGAGTATTTTCGGCATGGGAAGGCTTCTACCTTCCTGAAGAGCGCCATTGAATTGCTTGCCGGGATTCCCTCCGTGATCTATGGATTCTGGGGGCTCTTCCTCCTTGTTCCTCTGGTGAGGGCGCTGGAGATGAAGTTAGGGATTGCGCCTCAAGGGGTTGGAATTTTCACCTCGTCCTTGGTTCTGGCGGTCATGATCATCCCCTATGCATCTTCCATTGGCACGGAAGTGATCAGTCTGGTTCCCTCGGATCTGAAAGAGGCGGCTCTTTCGTTGGGGGCTACCAGGTTTGAAGTAATCCGCAAAGTCATTCTGCCGTACGCCTCCTCCGGCATTTTTGCCGGAATCCTCCTGGCCTTGGGAAGGGCCCTCGGAGAGACAATGGCTGTGACTATGGTCATCGGGAATTCGAATTTTCTGCCGCAGAGCATCTTTAGTCCCGGCAATACGATGGCCAGCGTCATCGCCAACGAATTCACAGAGGCAACCGGGAGTCTCTACCTGGCGAGTTTGATCGAATTGGCGCTGGTGCTTTTTATGGTAACGATGATTATCAATGTCTTGGGCAAGCTGATTATTCACAAAATGAGCGTGAGGAAATGATATGAAGGGTATGGCTGAAATCTCCATTCACCGTCGGATCTGGGCTGACAAGTTTTTCAAAACGCTCATCATCGTCCTTTCCCTCTGTTCGATTGTGCCCATGTTTTTGATTCTATCTCTGATCATCCAGAATGGAATATCCGTGATCAACTGGGAATTTCTTTTCCATCTCCCGAAGCCAGTCGGGGAGGCCGGCGGCGGCATTGCCAACGCGATTTTGGGGACTCTTTGGCTCATTGTTCTTTCTTTTGTATTTTCTGTTCCCCTGGGGGTTTTCGCCGGAATTTATCTTGCGGAATATAGAGGGGGCAAGTTGGCCTATTTAACCAGGCTGGCCATCGAAATCCTCCAGGGGATTCCCTCCATTGTCATCGGCATCATCGCGTATGTTTGGGTGGTAATACCGATGGGATCTTTCTCCGCCCTTTCCGGGGGAGTGGCGCTCGGAATCATGATGTTGCCGGTCGTTGTCATGGCTACGGAAGAAACCCTAAAACTGGTTCCCGACAGCCTTCGGGAGGCTTCGCTGGCCTTGGGAGTTCCCTATTCGCGGACGATCCTGAAAGTGATCCTGCCGGCGGGCTTGAGCGGCATCCTTTCCGGAATTCTGCTGGGCGTTGCCCGCGTGGCCGGGGAGACCGCCCCGCTGCTCTTTACAGCTTTTGGCAGCCCTTTTATGAACCAGAACATTTTAAAGCCCATCAGCAGTCTTCCCCTTATGATTTTTAATTATGCGACAAGTCCCTATCCCGACTGGCACACCCTTGCCTGGGGGGCGTCGTTCGTCCTGATTGCCTTTGTTCTGGGCCTGAATCTTATAACCAAATTGGTGGCCAATAAATGGAAAGTACAGTTCTAAGGATTGAAAATTTTGCTGCCTCTTTTGGCGAACAAACGGTTTTAAAGGACATCAATCTATCCTTTTCCCGGAACACCCTAACCGCTATCATGGGACCTTCCGGATGCGGGAAAACGACTCTTATCCGCTGCATCAACCGGATGCATGAGTTGATTCCCAACGCTAAGGTTTCCGGCAAAATCCTGCTCGATGACCAGGATATATATAACACCGACCCCATCATTGTCCGCCGGCAGATCGGGATGGTGTTCCAGAGACCCAATCCTTTCCCCACCATGAGTATTTATGACAATGTGATCGCCGGATACAATCTGAACGGAATCAAATTGAACAAGGAGGAGATGGACCGAACGGTGGAGGAATCCTTGAGAAAAGCCGCTCTGTGGGATGAAGTCAAGGATGCGCTCCACAGAAGAGGGACTTTTCTTTCCGGCGGGCAGCAACAGAGACTCTGTATCGCCCGGGCTTTGGCCATGCATCCGGAGATCCTTCTCCTCGATGAACCTACCTCCGCTTTGGATCCCAAATCCACGGCCCATATCGAAGGGCTGGTTTCCCGGTTAAAGACCACGGTCACCATCATTCAAGTCACCCACAACATTGCCCAGGCGGCGCGGGTTTCCGATTTTACAGCCTTCCTCTACCTGGGTGAACTCGTGGAGTTTGGGCCAACAGGAAAAATGTTTACCGGCCCCAAAGACAAGAGGACCGAAGAATATCTGACCGGGAAATTCGGCTGAGAAGGGAAAAATCCTTGGCGCGCTGACAGTGGAAATATTTATATCCCTGATTCCCCGGGGGAGGAGGTCATAAACTCTTTGGGGAAGTTTAGAGAAGAGTCTGGCGGAAGAGGCCCTTTATTTGGATGACGTCCCAAACGGCGTACCTTGCGGGAGAAGCAGATGGAAACTCACTTACAACAGGAGTTGAATCGTTTAAAGGCGGAACTTCTGAAAATGGCCGGGCTGGCTGAACAGGCGATCCGTAACGCCGTCGAGGCGCTCGTCAAGAGAAATACGCCGCTGGCAGAAAAAACGATTGCCGAAGATGAGAAGCTTAACGAGATGGAAATCCTGCTCGACGACCGGTGCTTAAAACTCTTAGCTCTTCACCAGCCTTTGGCCGCGGACCTGCGGTTCATCACTTCGGCCATGAGAATTAACACCGACCTGGAGCGGATCGGAGACCAGGCGGTAAACATCGCCGAACGAGCCATTTCCTTAAATCAAGAGCCACAGCTAAAGCCTTATATCGATATTCCCCGGATGGCTCAGATTGCCCAGTCGATGGTTAAGGATGTCCTGGATGCCTTCGTCAACGGCGACGCTGAGTTAGCCCGTTCGGTCTGTGAACGGGATGATAAAGTAGACGCTTTGAATGATCAGGTTTTCCGGGAATTGTTGACTTATATGATGGCCGACTCCAAGACCATCACCCGCGCGGTCCACTTGATCATTGTCAGCCGCTGCCTGGAGCGGATTGCCGACCATGCTACCAACATTGCCGAGGGAGTGATTTTCATGGTGAAGGCCTTGGTGATCAAGCATCATGCTGATGCCAAAGAAGAAACAAGAGCGGAATAAAAAAAAGGAACCCGTAAAAAGTCTAAAAAACCGTCTTGCGGTTGACTTCTTTGAATAACGGTGCTAATACGCTTCGTGCGGCAATTATAAATGGGGGTCAATTCTCCCGAATCTTCCGCCAAGTGCTCAACGACATGCATGCGGGTCCAACACTTCTAACCGAGGAAACATTCTCCCGGGGCTTGCGCTTTCTATCCGGCCGTGATGCGGATCTGGCCAATATCCTCAGGGAATGGGGGCCGCCGCCGATGTGGGTGCGCGACCCGGGATTTCCGACGCTGATCCTTATCATCCTCGAGCAGCAGGTGTCGCTGGCTTCGGCCCGGGCGGCTTTTGCGCGACTGGGGGCGGCCATTAAAACCATCACTCCGAGGCGCTTTCTCAGGCTGGACGATGCAGCCCTTAAAGCCGTTGGTTTCAGCCGGCAAAAGACAACCTATGCCCGCCATATCGCCCAGGCTATCGTCGAACGGCGTTTCCACCCGGCTGAACTGGAGAAGATGGACGATGAAGAGGCGCGGGCCACCTTAGTCCAACTCAAAGGCATCGGTTCCTGGAGTGCGGACATTTATCTGATGATGGCCCTGCGCCGGCCGGACATCTGGCCGAAGGAGGATTTGGCCCTGGCCACAGCCGTACAGAAGGTTAAAGGATTGGCCTCACGTCCCAAACCCGGTGAGCTTGAAAGCCTGGGTGCCGCCTGGCAACCCTGGAGAGCGGTGGCGGCACGATTGCTTTGGCATTTCTATCTAAGCACGCGTTCGCGGGGATAACTACGTGATCAATTACGGCCGGAGTTCTGACCAAGGAGGTACCGCAACTTAACCGGAACGCGGGGTTTTCAAAGTATTCTTGACCTATTTCGCTTATGATGCAATAATAGAATCACAACGACTCAAAAATGAATCATGGGGGTGATGGATTTGCGACAGATTACCATTAGGGGCATCCCGCAAGAGGTTGAAAAGATCATCAGAGGTGAGGCGGGGAAAAAGGGGGTAAGCCTAAACAAAGCATTCATCTCCCTGCTGGAAAAATTAGCCGGCTTTAAAGAAAAGGAAGGGAAGAAGAGGACTTTATATCACGATTTGGACCACCTATCCGGCGTATGGGCAAGGAAGGAAGTTACGGCTTTTAATAAGCACCTTGAGCTTCAACGCCAAATAGATGAGGGGTTATGGAAAAAGGGAGGGTGATCCTAGATACATCTGCCTATTCTGATTTTTTAAGGGGGAACCCCAAAGTCAAACTGGCCCTGCAGCAGGCCGACGAGATATTTTTGAATCCGGTGATTCTTGGGGAATTGTTAGCTGGCTTTATATTGGGAAAGGACGAAAAGAGAAATAGGTCTATTCTGCAGGATTTTCTTTCCTCACCAAGGGTGAAAGTGATCGAAATGGATGAGGAGACTTCGGAAAGATACGCCGCCATAATGGGTTACCTCCGCATAAAAGGCACTCCCATACCAACCAACGATTTGTGGATCGCAGCATCGGCGATGCAACATGGATTGAGAGTGGTAACCAATGACCGACATTACCTCAAAGTTCCCCAGATTATTACTGAGTATTTTCAAACCGATTGACCGCTTTTTCTTTCCCCGCCGAATCATCTCTTGGATGAGGAGAATAGTAAATCAGAGCATGTTCATAGAACAGACCTGAAGTTCCCATTCATTGCCTTATAACGTACGGTCGTCAGGGACCTCTACGGCTTTGGTTTTTGCCCTGGGCCGGTTTTTATCCGTGCATCTTTTTTTCGAAGACCCGCACGGCCAGGATGAAACTGA
>CAZIDC010000009.1:0-15285 GCA_964537885.1 uncultured Syntrophaceae bacterium
TGCTCAACCGGCAGGCAGTCGTAGGCGCCCAGCCCTATGAGGTTCTGGAACAATTGCTGATAAATAATAGGGTGCAAAGGCGTGATTCCGGTCGATTATAAATGTTGAACTTAATCGATTGAATGGGTAGAATGAAGACTATCATTAAATCTTTGGGCAATAACCGGGATATTTACCGGAGAGGAAAAAACAAGGAGTGAATGAATGAATTCAAGGTTGCAGGTTTTAAAATTTGCCGGCGCTTCCAAATACGTTCTCGACCCGGAGCTGGCCAAGATCGTCAACATTTCGATGGATCTGGAGCTGCCCCTTTTGCTGAAGGGGGAGCCGGGGACGGGGAAAACCATGCTGGCTTATGCCATTGCCGAAGCTTTGCCGATGCCCCTCATCGTCCTCAACGTGAAGTCCAGCATGAAACTGGTGGATGCCCTGTACCAGTATGATACTCTTACCCGCTTGAACGACAGCCGCTTCGGCGATTCCCAGCGCGACGTGAGCAATATCGAAGAGTACATCAAGATGGGGAAGATCGGCCAGGCGTTTACTGCCGAAGATCGGGTTGTCCTGCTGATTGATGAAATCGACAAGGCCGATACGGATTTTCAGGATGATATGCTGGATGTGCTGGACCAGATGAGTTTCGACATCGTGGAGATCGACAAGACCATCAAAACCAAGCATCGTCCGGTGATCATCATCACGAGCAACGCCAAGAAAGACCTTTCCGATCCCTTCCTCGGGCGCTGCACTTTTCATCATATCGCCTTTCCTCCCCCGGATACGATGCGCGAGATCATCGACGTACATTTCCCCCAGTTAGACCGGGACCTATCCAGGGCCTGCATCGAGACTTTTTACCGCCTGAGGGAGATCCCCGGCATAGAAAAGAAGCCAGCCACCCGCGAGCTGATCAACTGGATTCGCGCCCTGCGCTGCGACTCGGATTTCAAGCCCGGAAAGCCGGGCAAGGGCGAAGTCCCCTATCTGGGCGTGCTCTTCAAAAAAAGCACCGATTACATGGTGGCCGCCCAGCAGGTGGGGCGCTTGCGCAATTGAGGCTATCTTGTTTGTCAATTTTTTCTATAAACTCCGAGACGTAGGAATTCCGGTAACCCCCACTTCTTTTCTGCGTCTGCAAAAAGCCCTCAACTTAGGGCTGGTCAACAGTCTGGAAGAATTCTATACCTCGGCCCGTTCCCTGCTCATTAAAAGCGAACGCTATTTTGACCTCTACGATCAGGTTTTTGCTTATCATTTTCGAGGGGTTGAATTGCCGGACCCCGAGGGGATCGAACTGGATGAAGCGGCGAAGATGCTCCTGGAGGAGTGGCTGCGGGACCCCGAAGGCGTCGCCCGGGCCTTGGGAACGGATGTCGATGAGCTTATGCGCCTGACACCCCAGGAGCTGATCGAATATTTTTTACAGCGGCTCAAGGAACAGACCGAGGCCCATCACGGGGGAAGCAAGTGGATTGGAACGAGGGGAACTTCACCGGTTGGCCATTCCGGGCATCATCCCGGAGGAATGCGCGTCGGCGGAAGGTCGCAGGGCCAGAGTGCCGTGAAAGTGGCCATGGAGCGGAGGTACCGGGACTACTCTCAGGAGGGGCCGCTCACCGCTTCCCAGATGGGGGAAGCCCTGAAACGGCTGCGGCACATGGTTCCTGCCGGTCCGAAGGACCGGGTGAATGTTGAAAAGACCATCTACGAAACGATGCGCAATGCCGGGGAGATCGAAATCATCTTTGACCGCCATCTGAAAGACCGTCTGAAAGTGATCCTGATGATCGATAACGGCGGCTGGTCCATGGATCCTTTTGTCGAGGTGGTCCAGGCCCTGTTCAATTATGCCCGGGATCAATTCAAGGACCTGAAGACGTATTTCTTCCATAATACCGTCTATGATTACGTCTGGGCGGACCCGCCTCGACGGCGCAAGCCCCAAAAGGTGGAGGAGTTTTCCCGCTTCGATCCGGAAACCCGGCTGGTCATCGTGGGCGACGCCAGCATGGCGCCCTATGAATTGATGGCCGTTGACGGGTCGATTCACATCGAGGAGCGGACCACCCATTCCTCCATTGATCGGTTGCATCTATTGGCCAAAATATATCGCCATGCTGTGTGGTTAAATCCCCGCTTTGATCGAGAATGGTCCCATGTCCGCACCATCCAGACCATCCGCCAGATCTTTCCCATGTTCGAGCTCACCCTGGACGGTCTGGAAAAGGCTGTCCAGCACCTGATAAAGAATAATTAAAAAATTTTCTGCCACAGAACACAGCGCGGCATAGCTGCAATTAAAAGAAACAAAAACTTGCTTTTAGCCGTTCGCTCGAGGTACTTTCCCCTTTTTTCATTCCAGCGAAAATGGGAATCTTGTGTTTTGGACACTTCTGAAAAAATGAGCTTCAATCATAGAAAGGGGAGCAGCTATGAAAAAAATTAGGATCGTCATCATGGGGGCGGCGGGGAGGGATTTCCATAATTTTCAGGTCTGTTACCGGGATAATCCCTTGGTGGAAGTGGTGGCTTTTACCGCCGCTCAGATCCCCGGCATTGAAAATCGTCTATTCCCCCCGGAGCTTTCCGGGCCCTTATATCCCGAAGGAATCCCCATCCTTCCGGAAGAAAAGCTGCCTGAAATAATCTCCAAGCACGGCGTTCAAGAAGTAATCTTTGCCTACAGCGATCTCTCCCATGTAGAAGTTATGCACCGGGCTTCTCTGGCTCTGTCAAAGGGGGCTGATTTCGTGCTGCTTGGTCCCGGCCGGACAATGCTCAAAGCTCAGGTGCCGGTGATTTCTATCTGTGCGGTGCGCACGGGCTGCGGCAAGAGCGGGGTTACCGAGCACATCTGGGAAATCCTGAATACCCGTTCGATCCAATCGGTGGTGATCCGCCATCCCATGCCTTACTGCGACTTGAACCGGATGCGGGTCGAGCGTTTCGCTACCCTGGAAGACCTGGACCGCTATTTATGCACGGTGGAAGAACGCGAGGAGTACGAACATCTGGTCAACAAGGGAATCGTGGTTTATGCCGGGGTGGATTATGAAGCTATTCTACGAGCCGCGGAAAAAGAGGCCCGGGTCATCCTCTGGGACGGGGGCAACAACGACTTTTCTTTCATCAGGCCGGACCTGGAAATCGTGGTCCTGGATCCTCACCGCCCGGGGCATGAGCGCCTGTATCATCCCGGGGAGGTGAACCTCATGCGGGCCGACGTCTTGGTCATAAATAAAGCGGACACGGCTCGCCAAGAAGATATCGACCGTCTCATAAAAGCAGCAGCCCAGGCGAACCCTCAGGCCGTTGTGCTCAAGACCGCTTCCCGGATTTATGCGGAGGAGGGGGAAAAAATTCGCGGGAAAAAGGTTTTAGTTGTAGAAGACGGCCCGACGGTTACTCATGGCGGGATGGACTATGGGGCCGGGGTGTTGGCCGCCCAAAAATACGGAGCGGCCCAAATCGTTGACCCCCGGCCATATGCGGTAGGTTCGTTAAAAACCTGTTTCGAAAAATACCCCCATCTAAAGGGTATTCTGCCGGCCGAGGGTTATTTTCCCGAACAACTGCGGGATCTCGAGGCGACCATCCACCAGACCCCCTGCGACCTGGTCATCGTGGCCACCCCCATCGATCTGACCCGCCTGATTGCTATTTCCCAGCCAGCCCTCCAGGTGACATACCGCGTGGAAGACTGGGGAGAGTCCACCCTTAAACAGGTGGTGGAAAATTTTACCCGCCAAAGAAATCTTTGAAGCCGGGCGGGTAACGACGTTTAAACTTTATTTGCCGAGGATTGATGACTGTTACGGGGAAACATTGAGGCCTCAACTGGACCGCCTGCTGACCCTGGGGGTCCCCATCCAGAAACTGGTGGGTTTTGGGGAACAGTGCCAGGAAATTTTAAAAGAATTCAAGGAAGTTTCCTACGCCATGGTTGTGGACCCAGCCGGATTCATAAACCCACTTTCAGCTTGCCAAAGTTCCTCAGTCTTTCCCAGACGATAGGGGATCTCATCATCCTTCTTGTTCCTTGAGGAAAAAGGCCGGGGCAAAAAATCATTGAATTTACTTTTAAAAAATATTACCCTGTTTTGCATTGCTGGCTTCAAAGGAGGTGTGCCTTCATCTTCGTTGGGGGTTTGCAGCCCAAGAAGGTTCAAGTAGATGACCAGCCGCGGCCCTGTCCAAAGTGTGGACTCCCCTTCGCCCGGCTCAAACGCTTGGATCATTACCTTAGCCTTTTTTTTATTCCTCTCATCCCGGTCAAACGAGGGGAACTTTTTCTGGAATGCGACCGGTGTGGCGGCGTTTTCGGAGAAACCGGGGGACCCCAGCCGATTTCCTTGCAGCCCGGGTCATTGCGGCTCTGCCCCCGGTGCGGACAACAAATGAGCCCCGATTTTAAGTTCTGCCCGTATTGCGGGCAAAGGGTCTCATAAGCTCCAGATCGATCCTCAACAAGCCAACTTTATCTCGACTGTTATAACAAAGGGGGGAACAAAAAGAAGGGGCAATCTATGAAACTTGAAAGGGAAACGCTGAAAATATTGGAAGAAGCGCTCAAAAATTTGGAGCAGGGGTTTTCCTATTTGCCGGATATTTCTGTTGCGGATGATCAGGACCGGATCAAGAACGTGATAGGGGAAGTGGTCGAAAGGATGAAAGATAACTATCCCTACTTTCATCCTTACTACGCGGGGCAGATGCTGAAGCCCCCTCATCCTGTTGCCCGTTTGGCTTATATGCTCTCTCTCTGGATCAACCCCAATAATCATGCCCTCGATGGCGGACGGGCCAGTTCGGCCATGGAGAAAGAAGCTGTCGCCGCAATTGCCAAGCTATTCAACTGGGAAAACTTCCTCGGACATTTAACGGGCGGGGGAACAATGGCCAATATGGAGGGCTTATGGATATCCGGCCTGTTGAACCCGGAACAAAAAATAGTTGCCTCGGAGCAGGCTCACTATACCCATCAGCGGATTTCAGAGGTTTTGGGGCTGCGGTTTGAACCTGTGCCCTGCGATGATCAGGCCCGGATGGATGTCGACTCTCTGGTTAAAATCCTCGACCGGGGTGAGGTAGGTACCGTTGTGGCCACCATTGGCACAACGGGGACCGGTGCCGTGGATCCTCTTGCGAAAATTCTGGCGCTGAAAGAAAAGTATCCTTTTCGTCTTCATGCGGATGCCGCGTACGGGGGCTATTTCATCCTGGTCGATAATTTGAGGCCGGAAACCCGGGAAGCCTACGATTGCCTGCCCCAGGTCGATTCCATCGTAATCGACCCCCACAAGCACGGTTTACAGCCCTATGGCTGCGGGTGCATCCTATATAAAGACCCAACCGTGGGCAGGTTCTATAAACATGAATCCCCTTACACCTACTTCACATCTTCGGAACTCCACCTCGGAGAAATCAGTCTGGAATGCTCGCGGGCTGGATCATCCGCGGTGGCCCTTTGGGCGACCCAGAAACTATTCCCCTTGGTTCCCAACGGTGAATTTTCCGCTGGTTTAAAAAAAGGCCGCCAGGCGGCCATGGTTTTATACGAAAGAATTGCCACCGACTCCCGGTTTCGGGTCCTATTCCCTCCCGAACTGGATATTTTAGTCTTCGCCCCGCATGGCCGAAGCGCGAGTGCCATTTCCCAGCGAGCGGAAGAAATATTCGCTGCCGCCGCGGAAGAGAATTTGCATCTGGCCAAGTTTCGTTATCCCGCTTCGCTATTAAAAAATACATGGCCGGATGTGGCTTGGGATCAGTCTCAGGTCACCTGCTTACGTTCTTGTCTAATGAAGCCGGAACACTTGGATTGGGTGGATTCCATTTGGGAAATCCTGGATAAGGCAGTCAGGCGCCACCTTCGCTAATTTGAATTTCTCCGTCTTCCTCGATCCGATGGACTTGTAGCTAATGATCCTATATCCATAAAATGCGCAACAATGCAAAGAAAAGCGGAGGGGAAATGATATTTTTCAGGATGGGATGCATATGGGTTGCTGGGTTGCTATTCATGAGCCCGGCGCTGGCTGAGATGAAGGATAAAAAATTTACTCCACAGGAGATCAAAAAAATGGCTGAAACAGGCGCGGTGATTGAAACCAAGTATGGCAATATGGAACTGAAGTTTTCCCCTGATGTCGCCCCGAATCACGTGAACAACTTCATTGATCTGGCTAAAAAGGGATTTTATGACGGGACGATTTTTCACCGGGTGATCCCCGGGTTCATGATCCAGGGCGGAGACCCCAACACTAAGAACCCGGATCGTTCTAAACATGGCCTGGGCGGCCCCGGGTACACAGTCAAGGCGGAGTTTAATGAGAAACTCCACAAAAGAGGGATTCTTTCCATGGCCCGGGCGGTCAACCCCGACAGCGCAGGATCGCAGTTTTTTATCTGCCTGGCCAACGCGGTTTTTTTGGACAGGCAATACACCGTTTTCGGGGAAGTTGTTGCGGGAATGGAAGTAGCCGACATCATCGTCAGCCAGCCGAGGGATAAAAGGGACAACCCCAACGAGAGGGTTGAGATGAAGGTGAAAATTGTGGAAAAATAATGGTGTAGTGTCTGGGTCAGTGTCAGCGTTAAAAAATTTGTTTTACTGACACTGACACTATCCACTGACACTATTATTTTTTCCCCTTGGCTAAATCCATCGCCCGCAGTTCTTTCCTGAGAACTTTGCCCACTCCACTCTTGGGCAGGGAGTCCATAAACTCCACGATTTTGGGGACCTTATATTTGGCCAGTTTCTCCTGGCAAAATTTGATCACCTCTTCTTCGGTCATCCTTTCTCCCGGTTTTAAAACGATGAAGGCTTTTACCGTTTCTCCCCGATAGGGGTCCGGAATGCCTACGGCGCAGGCTTCGAGGATCTTGGGGTGTTCGAAAAGAATCTCGTCGATTTCTCTGGGGTAAATATTATAACCCCCGGCGATAATCATGTCCTTTTTCCGGTCGACGATGTAAAAGTATCCATCTTCATCCATTTTGCCGATATCCCCCGTATAGAGCCACCCATCCTTCAGCGCATTCGCCGTCTCCTGCGGCATTTTGTAGTACCCGCCGGTCACCTGCGGGCCTTTGATGAGGACTTCCCCCGATTCCCCGACGTCCATCTCTTTTTGGCCATCAACGAGGTCGACGATTTTGATTTCGGTATCCGCAACCGGCAGGCCGATCGATCCCACCTTGGTCACCCCGCCAAAGGGATTAGTCGTCGCCACCGGGCTGGTTTCCGAAAGCCCATACCCCTCGCAGATCTGCGAGCCGGTTTTGGCTTCAAACTCCCTGATCACTTCTACCGGAAGAGGAGCAGCCCCGGAGAAACATCCCTTGATGGAAGTCAAATTGAACTGCGAGATTTTGGGGTGGTTGAGTACGCCCACGTACATGGTGGGCACGGCGGGGAAAAAGTTTACCCGGTGTTTATGGATGGCCTCCAAAATCACCTGGGGTTCGGGGCGGGGGATCAATACATCAGCCCAGCCCATCCAGATGCTAATGTTCATGCAGGCGGTGAGCCCGAAGGAATGAAAAATCGGGAGAACTCCTAAGTGAGTAATCTCTCCTTTATTGAACCCGGGGAACCAGGCGATGATTTGCTGCACGTTCTTGGAAAGATTGGCGTGGGTAAGCATGACCCCTTTGCTCACTCCGGTTGTTCCGCCGGTATATTGCAGGCAGGCGAGGCTTTCAAAATTCACAGAAATTTTAGGAGCGGTGGAGGGGTATTTTTTCAGAAGGTCCATCCATTCATACACGTTGGGTGTGGGTGGAATATTCCGGTGCTTATCCTTGGCCACGATGGGCAGAAGCTGTTTTTTGGGAAACTTCAGGTGATCGCGGATATGGGCAATCACGATTTTCTTGATGGGGGTTTTACCCTGGAGGGCGATCATCCGGGGTCCCAGAAGATCCAGACTCACCAGGAAGGAGGATTCGGAGTTGTTGAATTGATATTCCAGCTCTTTATCTGTGTAAAGCGGGTTGTTCATGACCACTACGGCGCCGGCTCTCCAGGCGGCAAAGGTTGCCACGACGATCTGGGGCATGTTGGGCAAGAGCATGGCCACTTTGTCCCCCGGTTTTACTCCCAGATCAATGAAGGCATTGGCCATGCGGTTGACCATGTCGTTCAACTGTCTGTAAGAGAGCCTGGAATCGAGAAAGATCAAAGACGTCTTGTCGGGAAATTGCTCCGCGGTGCGGGCCAGGGCCTGGACCATAGGGGTCGGCTCATATTTCAGATTATAAGGAACTCCTTTGGCGTACGATTTGTACCATAACTTCTCCATTCAATTCCTCCTTTTCTTCCCACTCATCCTTGAACCCCTTATAGCTTAAAGAAAATGATTTTGGCAAGATAAAATTTGATGAATTCGTAAAAAGTCGAAATTCCATAGAATTCGTCATTCCGGCGAAAGCCGGAATCCAGTTATTTTAAGATGTTCTGGACCCCGGCTTTCGCCGGGGAGACGACCCAGGAGACTTTTTACGAGATTATCAAAATTTAGTTCCCCTTTTATTTTAGCCGGATTGGAGGCCGGGGGGTATTTCTTTTGCCCAAGTTGAAAATAGGACTTGATTCTATTTTCTCTTTTCAGTAAACTATGACCTAAAAAAACCAGATCCGTTGACGGCAACGGGTTAGGCCTGGGGGGAAAAGCAGAGGAGATGAATACCCTTATTTATTTAAAGAACTTGTTGATGGACCCTTATGTTGCCTCTTTAACACCCACTTCGAGATTCGGCGTGGAGAAGGTCTGTGAAAAAATAAACTTTTCCTACCCCCAAGTGATCGTTGAATATGGGCCCGGTACGGGGATCTTCACTGGCAACCTCTTAAAAAATATGCCGGGCGACTCTAAATTGATCGCGATCGAACGCAACCGGAGTTTCTGCCGCGTCCTGCAAAAAAAGATCCATGACCAGCGGATGCTCGTTTATCACGATTCTGCCGAAAATGTTCTTGACATCCTGAAATCATGCAACGGATCTACCGCCTTGCAGGCGGATTATATCATCTCCGGCATACCGTTTTCCCTTCTTTCGGTCAGGAAAAGAATGGCCATCCTCCAAAACAGCTATTCGGCCCTGAAAAAGGGGGGCAAATTTCTGGCCTACCAGGCTTTCTTTCAATTCCCCGAAGTTCTCAAAAACCCCGCCGAAGAAATTTTTGAACGGGTTCACACTCAGTATGTGATGCTTTGCCTTCCTCCGATCCTTGTTTTGGAGGCTGTAAAGTAGGTTCGAGACTAAAGGGTCAACTCCAGCAGTGGAAAGATTTCCCCAAAGGATATGCCCGAGCCTTTTATTATTCAGATAAGTGAAGCGGAAATCAAAAAGGAACGGGAAAAAAGCAGGGCCTTGCGCCAGACAAGATGGTGGAAACAGAAGCTGGCCCGGGGCCTTTGCCATTATTGCGGCCGCCAAATCCCCCCCGCAGAATTGACCATGGAACATATCGTCCCCATCATTCGAGGCGGTAAGACTACCAAGGGGAATGTGGTCACCGTCTGCAAGGAGTGCAACCATAAAAAAAAGTACCTGCTTCCCATGGAGTGGGAGGCGTATGTTCAAGATGCCCTCGGGAAGAAATGAGGAAGGGGAGTACTCCCTGGTTCCCCGGGCCGGCGAAGAACCGGAATCATAGAGCATCTTTTCATGCTGCTTGACGGGTGCGGTCGAAGAAGGAAGACGGAGGGGAAGGAAAAGGAGATCCTAACATGTCCGGCGAAAAAATTCAGTTTAGCGACAATGGCCAGATCAACGTTCCCGACCAGCCCATCATCCCCTATATTGAAGGAGATGGAGTAGGGCCGGATATCTGGAGGGCATCGGTTCGGGTCTTCAACGCCGCCGTAGAAAAAAGTTATGAAGGAAAGAAGAAAATTCACTGGCTCGAAGTTCTCGCGGGGGAAAAGGCATTCCATCTCCAAGGGGACTGGGCTCCGGAGGAAACGATTGAAACCATCCGGGAATACAAAGTCAGTATCAAGGGCCCGCTGACAACCCCGGTCGGAGGAGGGTTTCGGTCCATCAATGTCTCCTTGCGGCAGAGGCTCGATCTCTATGCCTGCCTTCGCCCGGTAAAGTATATCCCGGGCATCCCGAGCCCGTTAAAGCATCCCGAGAAGGTTGATATGGTGGTTTTCCGGGAGAATATTGAAGATGTCTATGCCGGGATTGAGTGGGGAGCGGGAACGCCCGAAGCCTTGCGGCTAAGGGAGTTTCTCAAGAAGGAGCTCCAGAAAGATATTCGGGAAGATTCCGGGATCGGGATCAAGCCCATCAGCCGTTTTGGGACCCAGCGCTTAGTGCGCATGGCCATCCAGTACGCCCTCGCCAACGGGCGAAAAAGCGTAACGCTGGTTCATAAAGGGAATATCATGAAGTTCACCGAGGGGGCCTTCCGGGACTGGGGATATGAAGTGGCCAGAGAAGAGTTTGGCAATCGAATTATTCTGGAGAGTGCCTGGGGGGGGGAGGGTTCGGCGGCTATCCCTCCCGGAAAGATAGTGATCAAAGACCGGATCGCGGATGCCATGTTTCAGCAAATTCTCCTGCGGCCCGAGGATTACGACGTACTGGCCATGCCCAATCTCAATGGAGACTATATTTCGGATGCCCTGGCAGCCGAGGTGGGAGGCCTGGGTATGGCTCCCGGGGCCAACATCGGAGACCGGGTCGCGGTCTTTGAGGCTACTCATGGGTCCGCCCCTAAATATGCCAATCAGGATGTCATCAACCCCGGGTCGGTGATCCTTTCCGGGGCCATGATGTTTGATTACTTAGGGTGGGATGAAGTCTCCCGGAAAATGAGAAAGGCCCTGGGAAAAACCATCTCCCAGGGAATCGTGACCTACGATCTTGCCCGCCAGATGGAAGGAGCCAAGAAAGTCAAGTGCTCTGAATTTGGGGCCGCTGTCGTTGAAAATCTTTGACATGAATTAATTGGAACACAATTTCACGCAGACATTAACGGATATATATTTTATTTTTTTCATTTTTAATATCCTGGAATCTGTGTCCATCCGTGTCCAATAAAGAATTTCCTATACAACAAATTTATGTATTCATCTCTTTCCTATTTTCTTCTTGATATTTCTATTCCCGGCGTTACAATAACTCCGGCTGCCAAGGTGGGCCATTAAAAAACAGAAGGAACCTTCCCTCAACCGGGGGCGGCAGTAGAAAAAATTCTTTAGCCCGATGAACCAACAGGAGGAAGAATAATGAGCACGTCGGATGCCGGCGCGAAAAAAAAGGAACCCGCTGCAGAGGGCGAGACCAAGAAGAAAGGCGTCCGGGAAGCCTACACAAGTTTTGGCGAGCAGGTGAAGGTGGTTTATGGGCCGGATGACCTGAAGGCTTTCGATTATCAGCGTGATCTGGGTGAGCCGGGAACCTATCCCTTCACCAGGGGAATTTACCCCACCATGTACCGCAGCCAGCTCTGGACCATGCGCCCGTATGCCGGAATGGCCACCAGCGAGGAGACCAATAGAAGGTTCAAGTTCCTGCTCAAGAGCGGGCAGACCGGACTCAGCTTAGCTTTTGACCTTCCCACCCAGTTGGGCCTGGATTCGGATGATCCCCTGGGTAGACATGACGTGGGTAAACTTGGCGTTGCCGTTGATACCCTCGATGATATGGAACTGATTTTTGACGGGATCCAGCTCGACCGCATGAGCACCTCCTTCACGATCAATTCCACCGCGGCCATCATCCTGGCCATGTATATCCTGGTGGCGAAGAAGCAGGGGGTTGCTCCGGATAAACTGCGGGGGACAATCCAGAATGACATTCTGAAAGAATACGTGGCCCGGGGAACCTGGATCTTTCCGCCCCAACCATCCATGCGCCTGATCGCCGATACCATCGAGTATTGCGTCAACAACATCCCCCGCTTCAACCCCATCAGCGTCTCGGCGACCCACCTTTGCGAATACGGGGCCAAAGCCGAGCAGTCCGTTTCCCTTCCCTTTCTAAACGCCCTGGCCTACATCGACGAAGTGCTGAAGCGGGGCTATTCCATCGACCAGGTGGCTCCCCTGATCGTTTTCCACATGGCCGTGGGCGGCAGAAACTTTCATCTCTTTGAAGACGTGGCCAAGCTGCGGGCTGCGCGGCGGCTCTGGGCCAGGATCATGAAGGAGCGATACGGAGCCGAAAACCCCGAGTCCATGCGCCTGAAGTTCTCCACCGGGGCCCTGGGCGGGGGGATGACTGCGTCCGAGCCATTGAATAACATCGCCCGGGGCGCTTACTTTGCCCTCGCTGCGGTCCTGGCCGGAACGCGCTCCTTGAACATGGCCTGCTTCGATGAAGCCTACGCCATTCCCACTGACCTGGCCATTCGCACGGCTCTGCGGGTGCAGCAGATTCTGGCTAATGAGACTGGGGTGACGGATACCGTGGACCCCCTGGCCGGTTCATATTACGTGGAATCCCTGACGAACCAAATGGAAGCGCAGATGCGCAAAACCATGGCCGACATCGAAAGCCGGGGAGGAATCGTCAAAGCCATCGAAGAAGGTACTTTACAAAGGGATTTGGCCAGGCAAAGCTACGAACTCCAGGAAAAGATTTCCAGGGGGGAGAAGGTGCTGGTGGGCGTTAATCGTTTCACTTCGCAGGAAGAGGAGAAACCTCTTGAAGTTTACCGGGCCAACCCGAAAGTCCGGGAAGCGCAGATAGCCCGGCTGCAGGCTGCTAAAACCAACCGGGATCTGAGGAAGGTGAAAGAAACGCTTGCCGCACTCCGCCAAGCGGCAGAGAGCCAGGAGAATCTTTTTCCGGCCCTCATCCCGGCTGTTGAGGCGAGAGCGACCGTTGGAGAAATAACCGCCACCTTGAAGCAGGTGTTTGGAGAATACCAGGAACCGAGGACGGTTTGATAAGGGAGAAGGGAATGTCAAAGGAAAGGCCGATAAGGGTTTTAATGGCCAAAGCGGGCTTGGATGGCCACGATGTCGGCGCCAAAGTCGTGATTCAGAGGCTGCGCAACGCCGGGATGGAAGTCATCTACACCGGCCTGAGGCAGAGCACCGAGCAGATCATCACGGCGGCCATCCAGGAAGACGTGGATGTCCTCGGGCTCTCCATCCTTTCCGGCTCACACCTGGAGTTGGGCCAGGAACTGATGGAAGGCCTGAAAGGAAGAGGGATAAAAGATATTCTGGTTTTGGTCGGGGGCATCATCCCCCGATTGGACATCCCCTTGCTGCAATCCCAGGGCGTAGACGGAGTCTTCCCGGTACATTCAACGCTGGAGGAGATCGAGCAGTTTATCCGCGAGCAAGTTCCCCGCAAAAGAGGGGGAAACCTGCCGGAGAAAGGATCCTGAAAATGAACGCGCCACTCTCGGGTGTCCGCATCCTGGATTTATCCCAGCTTTTAGCCGGACCTTACGGGACTATGATTCTGGCCGACCTGGGCGCAGAGGTAATCAAGATCGAAAAGCCCGGAGAAGGGGATATCGGACGGGGAATGCCGCCCCATTTTTTTCACGGCGAGTCCGTTTATTTCATCAGCATCAACCGCAACAAAAAATCCCTGACCCTGGACCTGAAAACCGGGGAAGGTTTGGACCTCTTCCACCGTCTGGTCAGAGTCTCCGATGTTGTCTACGATAATTTTCGTCCGGGGACTCTGGAAAAGTTGCACATTGATTACGAGACCCTGAAAAAAATCAATCCCCGGATTATCTCCTGCTCTATTTCCGGCTATGGACAAACCGGGCCCTTCAAAGACCGGCCCGCCTTCGACCTGATCATCCAGGCCCGGGGAGGAATCATGAGCTACACCGGAGAGCCCGGGAGGATGCCCGTCCGCATGGGAGCACCCATGGGCGACTTAGCCGGCGGGCTTTACGCTGCCCAGGGGGTCATGGCCTCGCTCTACCGGAGGGAAAAAACCGGAAGCGGGCAGCGGATCGACATCAGCCTCCTTGACTGCCAAACCGCTCTCCTTATTTACCGGGGGCTCTATTACCTTTTTGCCGGAGAGATCGCCCAGGCGGTCGGCTCCGGACACATCTCGGCCATTCCGATCCGGGCTTTTAAAACCGGGACTTTTGACATCGTCATCGACGCCAACACCGATAAATTTTTCCAGGCCTTATGCGAAGGGGTGGGCCATAAAGAGCTAACTGACGCTCCCCGCTTCAAAACCCGGGCCGACCGCCTGAAGAATATGGATGAGCTTTATGCCATTCTGGAGCAGGCCTTCCTCAAGAAGAGCGGTGAAGAATGGCTGGAGATCCTGGAGGGTAAAGTTCCGGTTGGCCCGATCAATACCGTGGATATGGCCCTGCAGGATCCGCAAACCCTCTCCCGGCAAATGGTGAAGGAGGTCACCCACCGCTCAGGAGAGAAAATGAAACTCCTGGGGAACCCGATCAAAACACCCGGCGCGGAAAAAGAGGCTTTTGAGCCGCCCCCCGCGCTGGGCGAGCATAGCGAGGCGGTTCTCACTGAACTTTTAGGGATGCAGCCAGCGGAAGTTCAAAAGCTGCGGGATAAAAAAATCATATAGGAGGGAAAAGCCATGAAAAGAAGCTATCTGGTTTCGTTTTTCGTGGGGGTCATTCTTTGCCTCGGGGTCTTCCCGGCTTTTCTGGCGGCTGAGGAGAAACACAGCATCTCCCTGGAAACCCCGCCCCAGGCCCAGATATTAAAGATCGATTATTACATGAAAGTCCTCAAGCAATTCGCCGGTGGGAAACCCGCCCTGCACTTCGTGGTAACGATCCGGAACCTTTCTGATAAGGCCGAAAGGTTTTCGGTGATGGTCAGCACCCCCGATGGGAACTCCGCCGCGGGCTTTATCCCGGCCAAAGCAAAGAAGGGAGCGACCCTCCCGGTCCTGGAGCCCAAAGAAGAGGGAAAGATTACGATTCCCCTGTTGACCGAAAAATTTCCCGAAAGTTTTTCAGTGGAAGTGGAACCCGTCGCGGCGGAGTGACCGCAAAGCGCGTAGAGCATGGGGCATAGCCTAAACGGGAAGTTTTTTTATTCGCCCTGCTCTCCGCGTTAGCCTTTTCATTTCGTGGTGAAATATTTCAACTGAGAACCATATTCATCAAAGGGGGTATAAAAATGAAGGACAGAATCTTCATCGTTGGTCTAATCTCAGCAGCAATATTTTTATTGGCTGTAACTGTTTCCCCGGGGCTGGCCGCCGAAAAAAAGTACCGCTTTATGCTGGGAACTGCCGGGTCCGGAGGGGAAGTTTATATCTGGGGCGGGGGAGCAGCGAAGGTGGTGA
>CAZIDC010000009.1:15385-19737 GCA_964537885.1 uncultured Syntrophaceae bacterium
GCCGGGTCCGGAGGGGAAGTTTATATCTGGGGCGGGGGAGCAGCGAAGGTGGTGAACCAGTTCTCCAAAGACGTGCAGCTCACCGCCCAGTTAACGGCCGGCTCAGGGGAAAACCTGATTCGCCTCCAAAAGAATACGCTCAAAATCGGGCTCGCCTCGAACGAGTGGAACTGGGAACTCTTCAACGGCAAAGGGGGGTTGCCTAAATATGAGCATCGTGCGCTTTTAGCTATGTATAAAGGCGACTGGCACTGGGGATGCCGCAAGACCTTCGCCGGGAATACAATTTATGATTTTAAGGGAAAGAGATTTTCCTTCGGACCCAAGGGGGGAGGATCCTACGGCATGATTAAATATGCCCTCGATGCCCTAAGCCTGAAGTTCACCGATTTTGACGCCAAGTATCTATCCGTAGCCGAAAGCGTCAACGCCTTAAAAGATGGGGCCATCGAAGGGTACTTCGTGGGCATCGGCACTCCTTCTTCTTCCTTTCTGGACTTAGCCACCATGCCCAGCGGGTTAAAGCTCGTCTCTCTAAGCGCGGCCGATATCAAGAAATGCAATGCCAAATATAACTTTTTGACGGAGACCGTGATTCCTGCCAATACTTACAAAGGAGTCGATTACGAAGCCCGGGGCGTGGGACGATGGCACTACATGGTCTGCCGGGCAGATTTACCCGAGGAAGCCGCTTACCAGATTACCAAAGCTCTCGTCGAACATCATAAAGACCTGATGGCCGTGATGGTTGCCGCCAAGTCTTCCACTCCTGAAAATACTATTCGCCAGGCGGTCCTTCCCTTCCATCCCGGAGCGGAAAAATATTTTCGGGAGAAGGGATACTTGAAATAGCCCGTTAGGACGGAGAATCGGATGGACATTGATAAAAAGGCCAAAGGCATTATCGACAGGGAAGATGAGAAAGCAAGCCACCGGGCCCTGAGCGGGTGGGTGGCCAAATTGACCACCCTCGTTGCCATCTCCATGTCCCTCTTCCATCTCTACACTGCGGGATACATGGTGTTCACGGCAATGGTGCAGCGGTCGGTCCATCTCTGCTTTGCCCTGACCCTCATTTTTCTTCTCTACCCGGCCGCGGGCCGGTCCTCAAGGAAAAAGGTACCGCTCGGCGACTGGATGCTCATTCTCCTGTCCGTGATTTCCTGCCTTTACATCACCATCAATTGGGAGGCTCTTTCCGAAGCCATGCGCATTGCCGAGCCCAACTCGGTGGACATTACCCTGGGAATCATTACCACCCTTCTGGTGCTGGAGGTGACCCGGAGGACAGCGGGCATCGCCTTGCCTTTAGTGGCCATCGGGTTCATCCTTTATGGGTTCGTCGGGCCTTACATGCCGGGGCTGTTGAACCATCCGGGGATTCCCCTGAACCAGTTCATTGGGATGAACTATCTGTTCACCGAGGGGATTTTCGGCGTCCCCCTGGGGGTGTCGGCCACCTTCGTGATCGTCTTCATCATTTTCGGGGGATTCTTAGAAGAGTCAGGGGGAGGAAAATTTTTCATTGACCTGGCCTGTGCCCTGTTCGGCACGGTGCGCGGCGGACCGGCCAAGATCGCCATCTTCTCCAGCGGTTTTTTTGGGACCATCTCCGGGAGTGCCGTGGCCAATGTTGTGGGTACGGGAACGTTTACCATCCCCATGATGAAGCGCATCGGTTACCGCCCCCATTTTGCCGGTGCCGTGGAAGCGGTGGCTTCCACGGGCGGGTTGATCATGCCCCCCGTCATGGGGGCGGCGGCCTTTGTAATGGCTGAAATTATCGGGGTATCTTATGTCAGTGTATGCCTTGCCGCCGCCCTCCCGGCCGTGCTTTATTACTTTTCCCTTTTTGTGTTCATCGATTTAGAGGCGGCGAAAACCGGTTTGCGGGGGATTCCCAAGGAAGAGAAGCCTCGGATGAAGCAGGTGATCCGCGACGGCGGGCATCTGCTCCTCCCGCCCGTTCTGCTCGTCTATCTGCTGGCTGTCATCCAATGGTCTCCGATGAAGGCCGGTTTCTACGCCATCGTGGCCACGGTGGCCTGTGCCATGTTGCGGCAAAGCACCCGCCTCAATGGACGCAAATTGATCGCCGCCTTGCGCAAGGGGGCTACCGGTGCCCTGCAGGTAGCCGCCGTCTGCGCCTGTGCCGGGATTGTGGTCAGCATCGTCTCCATTACCGGGCTGGGGCTCACTTTCTCTTCGGTTTTGATTGAGCTGGCTCACGGAAATCTCTTCCTGCTCTTGTTTTTGACGATGATCGCCTCGCTGATCCTGGGGATGGGACTTCCGGCCACTCCCTGCTATATCATTCTGGCGGTCCTGGCCGCGCCGGCCATAGTGGAAATGAAGATTTCGACGATGGCTGCCCATCTCTTTGTCTTCTATTTCGGCTGCATCTCGGCCATCACCCCGCCGGTGGCCGTTGCTGCTTATGCCGGGGCGGCTATTGCCGGATCAGACCCCATGCGCACGGGCTACACGGCCTGGCGGCTCGGCTTGGCCGCTTTCATCGTTCCCTTCATGTTCATTTACGGGCCTCCGCTCACCATGGATGGGACGGCGCTGGAAATCATCCTGGCTTCCGCCACCTCCCTGGTCGGAGTGGCCTTCCTGGCGGCTTCCATCCAGGGGTTCGCCCTCAGGGAACTGGGTTTGGTTGACCGGGGATTCCTTTTCGCCGCTGCCCTGCTCTTGATTAAACCCGGTTGGATCACGGATTTAATCGGGCTCACTATCGGAATCGTCATTGCTGTTTTCCACCTGGCCAAATACCGGAAAGAACGGGAGCTGGGTCGAAGCGCGGAAGCTGTCGTACCCGGCGGTCGATAGGGGGGATAAAATGGTCCCATTGCCAAGTCGTGGTACAGTTCTGCGTTCATTGTTAAAAGACCCGGAGATATTGATCGCCCCGGGGGCGCACAACGCTTTCACGGCCAAAATCATCGAGCAGGCTGGTTTCCAGGCGGTCTACATGACCGGGTCGGGCGCGTCCATGGACCTTTTGGGTTTGCCGGACTTAGGATTCCTGACCATGACCGAAATGGTAACCCATGCCAGGAATATCGTAGAAGCCACCCGCCTTCCCGTGATCGCCGATGCGGACACGGGATACGGCAACGCCCTCAACGTCATGCGCACCGTAAGGGAATACGAGGGAACGGGGGTGGCCGCGCTGCATATTGAGGACCAGGTGGCCCCGAAACGCTGCGGGCATTTTGCCGGCAAAGAAGTCATCTCCCGGGAAGAGATGATCGGCAAGATCAAAGCGGCCCTCGACGCCCGAAGAGATTCCAATCTGATGATCATCGCCCGCACCGATGCCCGGGCCGTCCTGGGCCTGAAGGAAGCGGTTGAGCGAGGAGTTGCTTATTCCGAAGCGGGAGCAGACCTGATCTTCGTCGATGCTCCGGAATCGGCAGAAGAGCTGCGGTCGATCGCCCGCTCCATTCCTGCGCCGGTGATGGCCAATATGAGCGAGGGAGGGAAGACGCCCCTACTCAGCGCCCGAGAGCTGCGGGATATGGGGTATCGGTTGGTCATCTATCCGGGATCGGCGGCCAGGGCAGCGGCCAAAACCATCCAGGAGCTGATGGCGGTTTTAATGAGAGAGGGAACGACGAAGAATTTCTTGGAGCGGATGGTCAGCTTTGAAGGAAGAAACCAAATTACCGGCCTCGCCTCCTTCCGCGGGCTGGAGAAAAAGTACGTAGGAAAGGATTGAAGTTGGATATGACCATGGCCGAAGTAGTGGGCATAGTGGGAAGCCCGAGGAAAAATGGAAACACTGAGTTCTTAATGAACCGGGCCCTGGAAATCATTGCCGCTGAAGGGGTGGCCACTGAGCTTATTCCCCTGGCCGGAAAAGCGATCAGCCCCTGCCAGGGTTGCGATTCCTGCAAGAAAACCGGGGAATGTTCCATCAAGGACGATTTCCAGGGAATTTTTGAAAAGATGCGGAATGCCGGGGGAATTATCCTGGGATCCCCGGTTCACAATTTTACGGCTACGCCGTTGATCATTTCTCTGAAGACCAGGGCCTCGCGCATGTCCCATACGACCAAAGACCCCAAAACGTACTATTCCAATTCGGCCCTGGCCAGGAAGGCCGGGGGAGCGATCGTAGTCGCCCGCAGAGCCGGTGCCGTGGAATCCATTGCCGAGCTGAACAATTTTTTTCTCTGCAATGAAATGTTCATCGTCGGCTCCCGTTACCCCAATGTCGCCTTCGCCTATGATAAAGGAGATGTGGCCAAGGATGCCGAAGGAGTGGCCAACGTCGAGCGCTTCGCCCGCAACTTCGCTTGGCTGATGAAAAGAATGTGAAAGAATTTTCGTAACACTTTAGC
>CAZIDC010000010.1:0-4860 GCA_964537885.1 uncultured Syntrophaceae bacterium
GCCAGGAGAAAGATCGTTCGGGCCGTGCCAATGTCTTCCAGCCGGTGGGCATCCGAAGAGACAATCCTGGGAATAAGGGGGGACCCCCCTCCTAAGCCTTCCGTTTCCTGGGACCGGCCTTGGCGGGTGACCTCGAGGGCTTCGAGCTCCAAGTCTTCCGGAATCAATCCTAACTGGCTGATCAGGCTGAAGGAGCCTTTGTCAAAATGGGAGGGAATGACGATCCCGCCGTGGCTCTCCACTCGATGTTTGGTCTCTTCCAGCGAGAGGTCGATGGAATTCAGCAGAAGCCGTTCCTCAAACCCCAGGATATTCCCTTCTTCATCCACGATGGGTTGATCCCCGAAGACATCCGGATTATTCCGCACATCCGGCAAGAAGCGGTATACCTCTTCATCCCAGGCGGCGGTCGAAGGCCAATCCGGAAAGAGGGCCAGGAGATGAATCTCCTCTCGGGTTTGAACTTCCATTCCGGCGATGACCTTCAATCCCTGTTTTTCCCCCAAGCGCATGACCGCGGGGACGTTCTTCGAAGTGTTGTGATCCGTGATGGCAATGATATCCAGACCCTCAATCTTGGCTTGCTTAACGATCTCCCGGGGGGAAAGGCCCAAGCTGGCACATGGGGATAGGCAGGTATGAATGTGCAGGTCAGCGCTATATTCTCGTAGCATCTTGCGGGAGATCGGGAGCTCCCTCCTTCTTGGATTTCCCCAGTCAGAGGACCAGCGCCTGCTCCTGAAATTCTCCCCTCTCCTTACTTTCTATGGAGAGCAATCTCCAGGACCGTCCCCTTTCCAACCACCGAAGAAATATAAAATTCATCGGAGTTTTTCTTGATATTCGGCAATCCCATCCCGGCGCCGAAGCCCTTCTCCCGAATCTCCGGGGAGGCCGTGGAGTACCCCTCCTTCATGGCTAATTCGATATTTTCAATCCCATGGCCCTCATCGGCAACTACGATCCGTAACATTTCCGGGGTGACCGATAGGGTTAAAGTTCCCTGTTTGGCATACCAGACCACATTCATCTCAGCTTCATAGGTGGCGATGGTCGCCCGGCGGATGACCTTGGGAGAAACCCCTAATTCCTGCAAAAGCTTCTTCACCTTGCTGGATACTTCTCCGGCGTTGCTAAAATCGCCCCCGCTGATTTCAAAGGACTGCTCGAAAGCAGGCTCAGCCTCCATCCCCTACGCCGCTCCCTTCTTCCCCCTCCGAGCAACCCCGCAGCCCGCGCAGGTAAAGGCGGCCGCAGGCCTCATACAGCGGCAGGTCGGTGAGCAATATGGGAATTTTTTTAGTCATGGCTAAGGCGATGGTTTCCCGGTCCGGCTCCTTCCCCCGGACAAAGACCAGAGCCGTGACATTGGCCATTTCAGCCGTTCGGACAACCTGAAGGTTGGTGAGACCGGTCAGGAGTAAAGAGTCCTCTTTGGTAAAAGCCAAGACATCGCTCATCAGGTCGCAGCCGCAGGCCATCTTGATCTCCACATGATGAAGGTCCTGGGGCGCGAGGATCACCTGGGCATTCAGGATTTCTTTTATCTCCTGCAGGGTCATCCCCTTCACTCCTCTATGACAAAAATTCCACCTTCGACTCAAACTCCATAAACCGTGCAGTTTAAACGGCGATCAAGCGGGGTTTCCTTTAAAACATTAACACAAAAAAATCTCCGGTGTCAAACGGAGAATCCGGAAAATTTTAATAAAAGAATCGCCTTGGGAGAAGGGTTTACCGCAGAGTCAGGATGGACTGCTTGGCCAGATCTAAGTAAGGGGAAGGGGTAATCCCCATCTGAAGGGTGCCGAAGACGGCAATGATGAGGGCGATAATCATCGCCGGGGAGAGGTTTAAGCTGGCCAATTCCTTTTCGGGATCGCGCATGTACATCATCACCGTCACCCGCAGGTAGAAATAGACTGACAGGGCGCTGTTGAGGACGCCGATGATCGCTAGCCCGATGTAGCCCGCTTTGACCGCCGCGCTGAAGATATAAAATTTCCCCACAAACCCAGCCGTGGGGGGAATGCCCGCAAGAGAAAACATGAAGATGGCCATGGCCGCAGCCAGGAGAGGATACTTGCCGGCCATCCCGCTGTAGTCGTTGAGGAAGATGTTCTCTTCGCCCTTCCGGCCATAAAGGATGATCACGCCGAAAGCTCCCAGGTTCATAAAGGTGTAAGCCAGGATATAATAAAGGACGCTGGCCGTGCTCAGTTCGCTGGCCGCTACCATAGCCACCAGAATATAGCCGGCATGGGCAATGCTGGAATAGGCGAGCATCCGTTTGATATTTTTCTGGGCCATCGCCACGACATTTCCCAGGGTCATGGTCAGGACGGCCAGAACCCACAGAATCCAGACCCACTCGGTTTGCAGGGAGGAAAGGGCGTAGAGAAATACCCGTAAAAAGGCGGCAAATCCCGCGGCTTTCGGTCCTACGGCCATGAAGGCGGTGACCGAGGTCGGAGCCCCTTCATAAACATCCGGAGTCCACATATGAAACGGCACCAGGGCTACCTTAAAGCCGAACCCGACGATCAGCAAACCCATGCCGACAAGCAGCAAAGGGTCGGTGAGCAGGGGAGTCTTGTGGACAAATTCGAAGATTCCTTTCAGGTTCGTCGTTCCCGTGGCCCCATAGACCAGGGCGATGCCGTAAAGAAGAAAACCCGTGGAGAAGGCGCCCAGAAGAAAATATTTAAGCGATGATTCGTTGGACTTCGGCTGGGTCCGGAAGAACCCGGCCAGAACGTAAATGGCAAGGGAGAAGGTCTCCAGTCCCAGGAAGACGATGATCAGGTCCGCGGCCGAGGCCATGAACATCATTCCCACGGCGGCAAACAAAATTAGAATGTAATACTCGCCGTGTTCGCATTGTTCCTCCTTCAAATACCGTATGGACATTAGCACCGTGAGGCCGGCCGTAATCAAAAAGACGATCTTGAAAAAGAGGGAGAAGTTGTCCAGCACCACCATGCGGTTGAAAGCGTAATCCGCGGATCCCCAGTGGATCACGCAGAGGATCAGGGCTACGGCGATGCCGGCGAGGCTCAGGTAGGGAAGGATTCCTTTGGCCCCTTGTTGGGCCAGGACATTGAGGATCAGAAGGCTCATGGCCGTAATGCTCAAAATGAGCTCCGGTCCGATTGCATTCCAGTTCACCACGGGGATGAGGACGTTCATTAAAAAAACCTCCGGATAAAATCAAAATAAAGAAGTCAGGATCGAGGGGGCCAATGGCATGCTGACTTCTGATTTATGAAGCTTATTTTTTAACCGCAGGAGCTTCAACCTGGGCCAGTCTTATCTTTTCTCCCTCCTGAAGTTTCAAACCGGCCTGATACTTGCTGTCCACCTGAACGAGATAGCTTTTGACCGTCGGCTCGATTCGGCTGAGGAAGGTATTCGGGTAGATACCGATCCAGACGATGAATAGCGAGACGCTGGCGAGAACCAAAATTTCCCGGCCCGATAGATCTTTTAAGACTTTGTTTTCCGGCCGGGTCAGCTCTCCGAACATCACCCGCTGGTACATCCAAAGCATGTAAGCCGCGGCTAAAATGATCCCGGTAGCCGCCAGCACGGCATAAAGGCCGTTGGCTTGGAAAGTTCCGACCAGAATCAGAAATTCTCCGACAAATCCGTTCAGCCCCGGAAGGCCGATGGAGGAAAGGGTGACGACAATGAAGAAAGCCGCGAAAACGGGCATCTGCTTCCAGAGGCCGCCGAAGTCTTCAATCATTCGGGTGTGCCGCCGTTCGTAAATCATCCCCACGAGGAGGAAGAGGGCGCCGGTGGAAAAGCCGTGGTTGAGCATCTGTAAAATCCCGCCCTCGACCCCCTGCAGGTTCAGGGCGAATAATCCGAGCATCACAAACCCCAAGTGGGAGACCGAGGAAAAAGCGATCAGGCGCTTGAGGTCCTTTTGCACCAGGCAAACCAGGGCGCCATAAATGATCCCGATGAGAGCCAGGATCGAAACCAGGGGGATTAACTGGTGCGAAGCGTTGGGGAAAAGGGGAATGCTGAAACGCAGGAACCCGTACGTTCCCATCTTGAGCAGGATGGCGGCCAGGAGGACCGACCCCACGGTGGGGGCCTCGGTGTGGGCATCGGGGAGCCAGGTATGAAAGGGGAACATGGGGACCTTGATGGCAAAAGCCAGCCCGAAAGCCAGGAACAGCCAGAACTGCACGTTGAGGGGGACCTGCAGCTTATAAAGCTCGAGCAGGTCGAAGGTGTAAGTGCCGGTCGTCGCCCCATGATGAAAGTAGAGGACTAAGATGGCCACGAGCATCAGCACGCTCCCCACCATGGTATAGATGAAGAACTTGACCGCGGCGTAGATCCTCCGCTTGGGGTTCCCCCAGACCCCGATCAGGAGGTACATGGGAATCAGCATCACTTCCCAGAAGACGTAGAAGAGGAAGAGGTCCAAGGCCACAAAGACCCCGATCATGCCGGTTTCCAGGAAAAGGAGGCAGATCATGAATTCCTTGACCTTCTTCTGAATGTCCTGCCAGCAGGCGATCACGGAAACCAGGGTGAAGAAAGTGGTCAGCAAAACCAAAAAGAGGCTGATGCCGTCAATTCCAATAAAATAAGTCATTCCATATTCCGGGATCCAGGGGACCTTCTCCCCAAACTGCATGGCCCCAGTATCCAGCCTAAAGTTGAAGAAGAGGGGGAGGGAGAAGAGAAATTCCAGCAGGGCCACGATCAGGGTGGCCCAGCGGATGGCTTCCTTCTTCTCCTTATTCAAGAAGAGAAGGAGGATGGCCCCGACGAGGGGGAAAAACGTGATCAGGGTGAGTAGGGGGAAATCCATCTGGCTCATCAACCAAGCTCCTTTTT
>CAZIDC010000010.1:4960-6849 GCA_964537885.1 uncultured Syntrophaceae bacterium
ATGTACCCGATGATTAAAACGACGCCCAGCAGGATGGAAAAGGCATAATTCTGTACATTGCCGGTTTGGAACCGTTTGCCCACCTCGCTTCCCCCCCGGACGATGGCGGCAACGCCGTTGACCGTCCCGTCCACCAGGATGTCGTCAATGATCCTCCATAGGAAGACCGAGAAGCGGACAAGCGGGCCGACGAATACCCAGTCATAGATTTCATCGACCCAGTACTTGTTGGCGATCATCCCGTAGGCGCCCTTGTATTGCTCGGCCAGACGGTCGGGCAGGCCGGGATTCTTGATGTACAAACGGTAAGCGGAGAGGATTCCCAACCCGGCTATGACCATGGAGACGATCATCATGATGAGCTCGAATCCTATTGGGTGATGGCCGGCCTCAAGAGCCTTGGAGGCCACCGCAGCCGCGGGCCTGGCGAAGACCGGGGATAGGAACTCGCTGAATTGATTCCAGCCCTCGACAATGGGGAACCCGATCAAGCCGCCGACGGTCGAGAGGATGGCCAGAACGATCAGAGGGATCGTCATTATTCCGGGAGACTCATGGAGATGATGGGCCACCTCGTGGTCCACCCGGGATTTTCCGTGGAAGGTCATAAACACCGCCCGGAACATATAAGTGGCCGTCATCAAAGCAGCGATCGCCCCGACCAGCCAGAAAGCCAACCCGCCCTGGGTCAAGGCTTTCCACAGGATTTCATCCTTGGAGAAAAACCCGGCAAAGGGAAAGATCCCCGAAATGGCCAGGGTGGCGATGAGGAACGTCCAGTAGGTGCGGGGCATGTGGGGTTTGAGAGCGCCCATCTTGCGCATATCCAGCTCCCCGGCCAGGGCGTGCATCACGCTTCCGGCACCCAAAAAGAGCAAGGCTTTGAAGAAGGCGTGAGTCATCAGGTGAAAGATCCCGGCGGTGAAAGCCCCGACGCCGCAAGCCAGGAACATATATCCCAGTTGGCTGATGGTTGAATAGGCCAGAACCCGCTTGATATCGTTCTGGGCCAGGCCGATGGACGCGGCAAAGATGGCCGTGGCGGCGCCGATGATGGCCACAATCAAAATCGAGGTCGGAGCCAGGAGAAAAAGCACATGGCAGCGGGCGACCATATAAACCCCGGCGGTCACCATGGTGGCGGCGTGGATTAGCGCGCTGACCGGGGTCGGGCCTTCCATGGCGTCGGGCAACCAGGTATACAGGGGGAGCTGGGCCGATTTCCCCGTGGCCCCCATGAAAAGGAGAAGAGTGATCAGGGTGACGATCCCGCTGCCCACGGCCAATTTCTCCGGGGCCGCGGCGAAGACCGCCTTGAAATCGATGGTTCCGAAAGTGACGAAGATCAGAAAGATGGCCAGCAGGAAGCCGTAATCCCCGATCCGGTTGACGATAAACGCTTTTTTACCGGCATCGGAAGCTGATTTTTTTTCATACCAGAACCCGATCAGAAAATAAGAACAGAGCCCGACCCCCTCCCAGCCCACGAACATCAGGAGGAAGTTGTTGGCCGCAACCAGGATGAGCATGAAAAAGACAAAAAGGTTGAGATAGGTGAAATAGCGGGCGAAGTCCCGGTCGTCGTGCATGTAGCCGTGGGAATAAATATGGATGACGAAGGAAACCCCGGAGACGACCATCATCATGACGATGGAGAGCGGATCGACCAGGAAGCCGACGTTGGCCTGAAACTCACCCGAGAGGATCCAGCTATAGAGGACTTTTTCCACCGACCGGTTGGCCGGCGCCAGCTTAAGCAAGTCGATAAGGACCAAGAGGGAAACGAAAAAAGAAAGTCCGATGGCCGCGCAGGCGATAAAGCCCACCGTGGCTTTGGGCATTCTCCTCCCGAAGAAGAGGTTGATGGCAAACCCGATGGCGGGAAATAA
>CAZIDC010000010.1:6949-19241 GCA_964537885.1 uncultured Syntrophaceae bacterium
TGGGCATTCTCCTCCCGAAGAAGAGGTTGATGGCAAACCCGATGGCGGGAAATAACGGAATGAAACCCACATAGTCCAGCATCCCCAGATCTCCTTACATTCTCCGTTTCGGGTTACGAGTTTCGCGTTGCAAGTTAAAACCCGTAACCTCTTTTTTTACCATTTCATCAAATTCACTTCATCCACATTGACCGTTTCTTTGGTGCGGAAGACGGCCATAATGATGGCCAGGCCCACGGCGGCCTCGGCCGCAGCCACGGACATGACGAAGAACACAAAAATTTGACCGTCCATGGAATGCAAATAGCGGGAGAAGGCTACGAAGGCCAGGTTCGCGGCGTTGAGCATGAGTTCGATCGACATAAAAAGAACAATCGCGTTCCGGCGCAATAAGAATCCCACCACGCCAATGCTGAAGAGGATCGCGCTTAGAATCAGATAGCCGGAAAGAGGGACCATGGTGACTCCTTGTTTAAATCTGGCGTTTGGCCAGGACGATGGCGCCGATGATGGCTACCAGCAAGAGGACCGAGGTAATCTCAAAGGGAAGCAGGAAATCCGTGAACAGCAGCCGGGCGATCACCTCGGTGTTGCCCAGGGCCGCGACTTTTTCCGGCGGGAATTTCCCCGGCATCCCTCCTAAAAGGACGGACTGAAAGAGAATCCCGATCTGGGCCAGCAGGACAACCCCTAATAAGACTCCCAGGGTCTTGGACAGCCGGTGGCGGAGGATGGGCTTCTTCTCTTTCTCCAGGTTCAAGAGCATGATCACGAAAAGGAAGAGGACCATGATTGCTCCGGCATAGACCAAGACCTGGATGACGGCGATAAATGGGGCTTGGAGCAGAAGGTAAATCCCGGCCAGGCAGAAAAAGGTGATAATCAGGTAGATGGCGCTGGCCACCGGATTGCGCTGGACGATCACCAGGATGGCGGTGATAACGGTTGCCACCGCCAGCACGATGAAGAAGGCAGTTTCAAGCATGGGCAAGGGCCTCCTTATTTCTGGTATGCATGGAAAAGTTTATCCCGATCGTAAAGCAGATCTTGCCGCGTGTAATTAGCGGTCTCGTAGTTTTCCCGCAGAACAATGGCTCCGTAGGGGCAGGCTTCCTGGCAAAACCCGCAAAAGATGCAGCGCAGGAGGTCGATTTCATATGTCTTGGGAAAACGTTTGTGGGTCGGACCCTCAGCCGGCTCCACCCGGATGCAGTTGGCCGGACAGACTGCGGCGCAGAGTTCGCAGGCCACACATTTGATTTTTCCTTCGGGATCCCGGGTCAGTTCATGGAGGCCCCGGAAACGAGGGAACATGACCATCTTCTCCTCCGGGTACTGCAGGGTCACCGGGCGGGTGAAGAAGGTGCGCAAAGTTAACCCTAATCCTTTTAGCAGCGGTTTGATCATCTTTTTCCTCGATCTTACAGCAAAACTCAAATCCGAAATCCGAATAGAAAAATCCTAAATAAACCCGAATTTCCAATTGGCCAATGTACCAAACCGGGCCAGGAACGGATGCGGATCAGGCCATCAGGGTTATTACTACGGCCGTGACCATGATGTTCAAAAGGGCCAGGGGAAAGAGGACTTTCCACCCGAATTTCATCAACTGGTCGTAACGGAACCGCGGAAAGGTTGCGCGAACCCAGATGAAGAAGAAAATAAAACCAAAGACCTTGATCAGGAACCAGATCACCGGCGGCAGGAAAGGGCCGTGCCAACCGCCGAAAAAGAGGGTGACCGCCAGAGAACTCACCACCAGGATGTGGGCGTATTCCGCCAGGTAATACAGGCCGAATTTCATCGAGCTGTATTCGGTCTGGTACCCGGCCACCAGCTCATTCTCGCATTCCGTCAAATCGAAGGGGGTCCGGCTGCACTCGGCCACGGCCGAGATCAGGTAGATGAGGAATCCGAGGGGCTGGTAAAAGACGAACCATACGACGGATTGGGCCTCCACGATCCTCACCAGGGACAGAGATCCGGTGATCATCAATACCCCGATGATGGAAAGGCCCAGGGAGAGTTCATAGCTGATCATCTGCGCCGACGAACGAATGGCCCCTAACAAGGAGTATTTATTGTTAGAAGCCCACCCCCCCATGACGACCCCGTAAACCCCTAAGGAAGAGATGGCGAAGAGGTAAAGCAACCCGACGTTAACATCGGCCACTACCAGGTTTATCTTATATCCCAGGAGGGTGATGCTTGCCCCGTACGGGATGACGGCAAAGCACATCAAGGCCGTGATGACGATCACCGTCGGCGCCAGGACATAGATCGCGCGGTTGGCGTGGGGAACGATGATGTCTTCTTTAAAAAAGAGCTTAAGGCCGTCGGCGATGGGCTGAAGAAGCCCAAAAGGGCCCACGCGGTTCGGACCGTAACGGACTTGCATATGCCCCAGGACTTTCCGTTCCATAAGGGTCATGTAGGCCACGATAAGAAGCACGGCAGTGAAGACCACCAGTACTTCGATGATGGCGATCAAAACAGTTGCCAGCATACCTTTCCCTCTCTTTTTTTGAGGTTAGGGGTTTTCCACTTTCACCCGGGTGATTTTCAAATCCCGCCCCGTCAGTTGATGCCCCCCGCCCGGTCCGAAATGATGGGGAACGAATAGAACACCCGGGGCGGTATCCTTGGTGATGGAAGCCTTGACCGTGATCTTCCCGTTTCTGGATACCAGGGTGATTTTCTGGCTATCCCCCAACCCGAGCTTTCGGGCGTCCGCGGGATGCACTTCCACAAAGCTTTCCCCCTGCAATCGGGAGAGCCCCGGGCTCATTGGAGAAAGAGATCCCGAATGGAAAAGCGTAGGCCCCGTGATCACGAACCAGGGAAACTCGGCGTCCCCTATTTCTTCCTCAAATTCTGCCGGGGTGAATTTTCCCTTTCCCCCCGGGAAATCTCTTTCGTAAAGAAGCGGCGTTCCCGGATGGTCCGCCGAGGGGCAGGGCCACTGCAGCCCGACAGGATTCTCCAACCGGGCATAACTTATCCCCCCGTAAAGGGGGACAAGACCGCGGATTTCGTCCATCACGGATCGGGCGTTGGGGTTGCCCAAAGGGGTACCCATGGCCCTGGCCAGTTCCAGGAAGATCTTCAGGTCCGGCCAGGCCTGCCCCAAAGGCTGCAGGGCGGGCCGGAGGCGCTGGACTCTCCGCTCGACGTTGGTAATCGTCCCTTCCTTTTCCGCAAAGGTGACTGCGGGCAGGACAACATGGGCCAAAGAAGCGCTTTCGGTCAGGAAACAATCCTGAACCACTAAGAAATCCAGAGCGGCCAGGGCTTTTTTCGTGCGCGCGGCATCGGGATAAGTGACTGCTGGATTCTCCCCGACAAGGTAAAGACCCTTGATCTTTCCTTCATCCACAGCCTGGAGAATTTCCAGGGCGCCCATTCCGGGAAAGTCGGGCACGGACATTTTCCAGGCTTTCTCAAAACGTCCCCGTTCTTCCGGGTCATGCAGATCGGCGTACCCGGGGAGAAATCGTGGCGTCAAGCCCATGTCCAGAGCCCCCTGTCCGTTGTTTTTTTCTCCCAGGATAAAGATGCCGTTGCTCTCCCTGCCGATCTTCCCGGTCAAGAGCGCCAAATTTGCCGCTGTGGCAGCCAGGGCCGCATCCTGTCTGCTCGAACTCAGACCGGTGGAAATCAGGATCACGCCGGTAGAAGCCTTGGCAAACAAGCGGCCCGCTTCCGTAATGCAGTTTGCGGCCACGCCGGTCATGGCTTCCACCCTCTCCGGAGAATACTTTTCCAGGGACGGCTTCAGGGCGTCAAAGCCCTCGGTCCGGGAGCCGATGAATTCCTCCTGGATCCAGCCTTCGCGGATCATGGCCGCCATCATGCCGTTGACCAGGGCGCCCTCGCTTCCGGGTTTGACGAGAAGGTTCATGGCCGAAAACTTGTTAAGGGATATATTGCGGGAGTTGACCACGATCAGCTTGGCCTTCTTGCGCTTTACGGCCTGAACCACTTCGTACTTGATGACCGGGTGGGTCTTGCCAAGGTCTGACCGCAGGGCCAGAATCACATCGGCTTTGCGGATCTCATTGATAGTATTGGTTGAGGCGGCGTATCCCAGGGAATCGCGCAAAGCGAGGTTGGCAGCGTAGCTGTACCCTCCGGCATGGTCTAAATGGTTCGTCCCCAGGACCCCGCGCATGAATTTCTGGAACAGGTACAGTTCTTCGTTGGCTAAACGGGAAGATCCCAATCCGGCGATGGCCGAACCGCCTTTTTCGGCCTTTAACTCCTGAAAACGGCGGGCCACTAAGTTGAGGGCTTCTTCCCAGGAGGCCTTGACCAAGGAACCATTTTTCCTGATCAGGGGCGAGGTCAGTCGTTCGGGGCTGTGGATATACTCCCACCCAAAACGCCCCTTTACGCAGAGGTTCCCCTGGTTCATACCCAGGTCCTCAGCGGCTCGGACGCGCAGGATGCGATTATCCCGGGTTCCTACAGTTAAAGTACAGCCCACCGCACAGTAGCCGCAGGTCGTGTTGGTTTCTTTGAGGTCCCAAACTCGAGCCTTATGCAGAAAGATGCGGTCATTCAGGGCGCCGACCGGGCAGACGGATACGCACTGACCGCAGAATTCACAATCCATCGGCCGGTCGAAATCGGTTCCGATCTTCGTCTTCCAGCCCCGCCCGATAAAGGAGAGTTCGTTGGCGCCTACCACTTCGTCGTCGATCCGGACGCACATTCCGCAAAGGATGCAGCGATTCAGGTTGCGTTCAATGAAGGGAGAAACATGGTCAGTGGGTAGGTTGGTTTTCTCTCCTTGGAAGGGATTATCGGTCACCCCGTATTCATAGACCAGGTTCTGCAGCTCGCAATGCCCGCCGGCGTCGCATACCGGACAGTCGAGGGGATGGGAAATGAGGATCAGTTGCAGCTGGATCCGGCGGGCCTTGATCACTTCGGGGGTATGGGTCAGAATCTCCATCCCGTTGCGCACCGGGTTGAAACAGGCCGGAATCAAATTTTTGCGGCCCTTCTGCTGGACGACACAGATCCGGCAGGCGCCGAAGGGCATCAGGCGTTTGTTGTGGCAGAGGGTGGGAATCTTAATTCCCGCCTTGGCAGCAGCCTCCAGGATCATGGTGCCGGGAGGAACCGTAACCTGAACTCCATCGATTGTCAACGTAACCATCGTTTCCTCAATTTTTATGCTGTCAACGTTCAGCTCTCAGCTTAAAATCTTTTGCTGATCGCTGACCGCTGAAAGCTGAGCGCTTGATTTACTCAATCGCCCAGAACTTGCACGCCCGGATGCAGGATTTACACTTGGTGCAAAGGTCCGGATTGATCTTCGCCGGTTGTTTCTTCTCCCAGGTGATGGCGTTGCTCGGACAGGCTTTCAGGCAGAGCCCGCACATTTTGCACTTCTCCTCATTTACTGCGAAGCGAATCAAAGGGGTGCAGATTAAGGCCGAGCAATGTTTGTCCTTGATGTGCTCTTCGTAATCATGGCGGAAATGGCGGAGGGTCGAGAGCACCGGGTTGGGGGCCGACTGCCCCAGCCCGCAATGGGACATTCGCACGATATGGCGGCCCAGATCCTCCAGGAACTCCACGTCTCCTTCCGCTCCTTTGCCGCCCACGATATCTTCGAGCTTGTGGAGCATGACGGTCAGACCAATCCGGCAGGGCACGCACTTGCCGCAGGACTCTTCCACGCAGAAATTGGTGAAGAAGCGGGCGGAGTCCACCATGCAGGTGGATTCATCGCAGATGACAATCCCGCCGGAACCCATGATCGCTCCCGTGGCTTCCAGGGAGTCATAGTCCACGGGGGTGTCGAGGAGGTTTTCCGGGACGAACCCGCCCGAGGGCCCCCCGAGCTGGGCGGCCTTGAACTTCTTCCCCCCCTTGATTCCTTCCCCGATGTCATAAACGATCGAACGCAGCGTAATGCCCATGGGGACTTCCACCAGACCGATGTTGTTTACAGCACCGGCCAGGGAAAAAACTTTGGTTCCTTTGCTCTTTTCCGTTCCCAGGCTGTTGAACCATTTGGGGCCGTTGAGAATGATCTGGGGCACGTTGGCAAAAGTCTCCACATTGTTCAGGACCGTGGGCTGGCCCCAGAGACCGGCTTCCGCAGACCGGGGAGGCTTGGCCCGGGGCATTCCCCGTTTTCCTTCCAGGGAGTACATCAAAGCCGTCGATTCGCCGCAGACGAAGGCCCCCGCTCCGGGATAAACATAGGCATCGAATTCAAACCCGGTTCCAAAGATGTCTTTTCCCAGCAGGCCATAGCTCCGCGCTTGCTCGATGGCCTGGTTAAGGCGTTTGATGGCTAAGGGGTATTCGGCGCGGACGTAGAGATACCCCTCGTTGGCATCGATGGCCCTGGCGCAAATGGCCATGCCTTCCAGGACGGCATGGGGGTCCGCCTCAAGGACAGACCGGTCCATAAAGGCCCCGGGGTCGCCTTCGTCGCCGTTGCAGATCACGTACTTGGGATAGCGTTTGTACTTTCCGGCTTCTTCCCACTTAGCCCCTGTTGGAAACCCGGCACCCCCTCGCCCGCGCAGGCCCGATTCTTTCATCTCGGCTATGATCTGTTCGGGGGTCATCTGGGTGAGGGTTTTGTGCAAAGCCACGTAGCCATCTTTGGCGATGTACTCGTCGATGTTTTCCGGGTCGATCAGGCCGCGGTTCCGGAGAACCCGCAGAACCTGCAAACCGAAGAAGGGAATATCTTTCATCCGGGGGATGATTTCTTTGGTGATCGGAGCTTTGTAGAAGAGGCTGGGAACCGGCCGGCCTTTGAGGATATGCTCTTCCACAATCAGGGGCATGTGTTCGGGCTTCAGTTTGCCATAGAAAATCCCCTCCGGGTAAACCACCATGATCGGGCCTTCGGCGCAAAACCCGTTGCACCCCGTGATGACAACCTTTACTTCTTCGGAGAGACCCCGGTCTTTGATTTCTTTTTCCAAACGCCCCCGTACTTTCATGCTTCCGCAGGATACGCAAGCGGTTCCGGCGCACATGAGAATATGGGACCGAAAAACCTTTGTGGCCATTCCTTTCCTCCCGAATTGCTAAAACGTCGTCTCGCTCCCCACGGCCAGAGCGTATTTTTCCACCGCCTTCCCGCCGAGCACGTGTTCCCCAAAGACTTCCCGCATTTTTTCAGGGGTCATATCCACATATTTAACCGGGGCCGCGCCGAGAATCTCCACGGTGATCATGGGCTCCCGGCTGCAAAGGCCGGCGCAGCCAGAAGTGGTTACGATGACGTCTTTAATGTCGCGCTTGCCGATCTCATCCATGACCGCGGTCATGAGCGTCCGGGCGCCGGCGGCAATTCCGCAAGTGCCCATATGGATGTTGACCTTGGCCCGGTAACCCCCTTCACGCAGGGTTACGCTGGACTCGACGGATTCTTTGATTTTCTTCAGGTCTTCGATAGATAATTTGGCCATTTAGTCCACCTTCCTTAAGGGCAAAGGGTTTTATGAATATTCTTTCAGAATTTCCACGGCCTTAGCCGGCTCGGGGATGCCATATACATCCTCATCCACACACAGCACGGGCGCCAGGCCGCAGGTTCCCGGACAGTTGATCACTTCCAGCGTGTAACGGAGGTCCGGGGTCGTCTCGTTAACATCCACGCTGAATTCTTTGCGCAGCAGGTCCAAAATCGCCTGACCCCCGCGCACGTAGCAGGCTGTCCCCAGGCAGACGCGGACGATGTGCCGCCCCCGGGGGGTCATCGTGAAAAGGGAATAAAAAGTGACTACTCCGTAAACCTGGCTGGGGTGCAAATTCAAGCCCCTGGCGACATGATGCTGGACTTCCAGAGGAAGATAACCGGTCACTTCCTGGGTTTCTTTGAGGACGGGGATCAAGGTCCCCTCTTTGTGCCTGTATTTATCGATGATTTCGTCGATCCGCATCCATTGATCCGGAGGAATCTCGGTGGGTGAGGATCCTGCCTGTCTTTTTTCCTCGGTCATAGTCCGTGCCTTTCCTCGTTCAAGATTCTTCTTCCTTTAGACTCCCAATTCTTGCAGGCCGGAGAGGATACCTGCGCGCAGGGCAGAGGCAATCTCGGGCGTGTTCAGGGGAATGTCCCCCAGGTCGGCCTTGATCTCCCCCGTATCCAGGGAAAAATGGGCACCATCCTTCCGGTGCTCATAAAAAAGGTCCACTTCGGGATGGCCGACGATCAGGGTGAACAGGGTATCGCCCATGTTACCCAAAGGCTTGCGGTCGATATGGCTGTTTTGAAACGTGGCCCTCACCGTGGTTCCTTTTCCCGGACAGGACTGCAAACAAAGCTGGCCGTTGCATATCCGGCAGGCCTCCGCCAGTAAAGGGAGCCCGAGTCCTACCCGGCGGACGGTCTTGGTGGTGAAAAAGGGGTCTAAGGCCCGCTGCATCATCTCTTCATCCATTCCCGAGCCATCATCGATGATTTCTATGGTCATCCGGTCGGCCTTTAAATCCTCGGCGATGCGGATTTCCACCCGCCGGGCTCCGGCCGCCAGGGAGTTTTCGACGATGTCCAGGATGTGTAAGGAGAGGTCTTGCACCGAGCCGAACCGATCATCTCTTCCCGGAAATCCCCATCTGATAAAGTTTCCCGACCACTTCGAAGGCCGGAAGATTGGAGAGCAGAAGGGGGATTTTCTCCTCTTCCGCCTTGGCCAGGGTTCCCTTGTCGGGCTCTCGGCCTCCGATGAGAACAATGCCGGCAATCTCCTTCAGGCTGGCCACGGCCACAATATTCTGATGGGTTTGGAGGGTAACCCAGATATCCCCGGCCTTGGCATTGGCCATCACATCGCTCAACAGGTCGCTGACATACCCGCCTGAAACTTCTGCCGAAAGATTTGACGAACCGGATAGAAGCTTCATTCCTAATTGATCAACGATTTCTTGCAGCGTCATCGTCAGACCCTCCGTATTACCGGTCTACCTCCGCAAGGACGATGTCAATGGACCCGATAATCGCCACGACATCGGCAATCAGCCTCCCTTGAACCATCGTGGACAGAGCGCTTAAGTTCATAAAGGACGGGGGGCGGACCCGGAAACGCCAGGGTTTGTTGCTTCCATCGCTGATCAGATAAAAACCCAGCTCGCCTTTGGGGGATTCGATGCCGGTGTAAACTTCCCCTTTAGGCGCAGCAAACCCTTCGCTGGCGATATGAAAATGATGGATCAAAGCCTCAATGCTTTCCCCAACTTTTGCTTTGGGCGGGTAGACCACCCGCGGATCATCGGCCAAGACTTCCCCGCCCGGCATTTTGTCCAAAACCTGGCGGACGATTTCACTGGATTGGCGCATCTCCATCACCCGGACGAGGTAACGGTCGTAGACATCGCCGTTCTTCCCTGTGGGGATGATGAAATCATAAGCCTCATATCCCGAGTAGGGCATGACTTGGCGGAGGTCCCATTTCACATTCGAGGCCCGCAGGATCGGGCCGCTCAGCCCCCAACTGATGGCTTCATCCGCTAAGATGGCTCCTACCCCCTGGGTTCGCCGCATCCATATCTTATTCTTGGTCAAAAGCGTTTCATATTCATCCACATGGGAGGGGAACGTTCCGATGAACTCCCGGCATTTCTCGGCAAAACCGTCGGGCAGATCCTGGGCCAAACCTCCGACGCGGAAATAGGCTGGAGTCAGACGGGAGCCGCAGACCCTCTCGAAAAGAAAAAGAATTTCATCCCGCTCCCGCAGAGCGTAAAAAAGCGGGGTCATGGCCCCGATATCATGGGCATGCGTTCCCAGCCAGAAGAGGTGGCTGGCGATCCGCTGGAGTTCGCAGAGTAAAACCCGGATGGCCTGAGCCCGCGGTGGAACCCCCAACCCCAGGAGCTTTTCCACAGTCATAACATAGGCCAGGTTGTTGGACATCCCGGCCACATAATCCAGGCGGTCGGTCAGCGTAATGCATTGGTGATAAGTTTTGGACTCGGCCAGTTTTTCCAGACCCCGATGGAGGAAACCGATGTCCGGGGTGGCCTTGAGTACAACTTCTCCGTCAAGCTCCAGAACAACCCGCAACACCCCGTGCGTGCTGGGGTGTTGCGGCCCCATATTGATGATCATCGTTTCAGGTTTTGCCATCTTTATTATTCCCCATGGCCAGTGGTTTCAATTCAGCCCCTGAGCGGATAGTCTTTACGCAACGGATGCCCTTGCCAGTCCGGGGTGAGGAGGATCCGGCGAAGATCCGGATGCCCATCAAAAGCAATCCCAAACATATCAAAAGCCTCGCGCTCTAACCAGTCCGCCCCCTTCCATACGGACACTACCGAGGCTACATGGGGGGCCTGGCCGGCAAGGGAAACCTTCAGGCGCAAACGGCTCCTCGTTTTCATCGCGCATAAATGATAGACGACCTCGAACCGGGGTTCGCGGGGGTTGTGATCCACGCCGCAAAGATCGGTCAGGTAATTAAAACCCAGCTCAGGGTCATCGTGTAAAAAACGGCAGATGGGTAAAATATCATCAGCCCGGAGGCGGAGGGTAATCTCCCCCCTGAAGGTGGAGGCATCGAGGATCGATTCTGAAAATTTCTCTTTTATTCTGCTGGCAACGCCTTCCTGGTCCATGGCTTTCTACCTTTCTGCCAGCTTCTCCCGGCTGATTTTCTCATGAAGCTTGAGGATCCCGTAAATCAAAGCTTCGGGCCGGGGGGGGCAGCCGGGGATGTATACATCCACCGGCAAATACTGGTCGATTCCCTGGACCGTGGCATAGGTATCAAAGATCCCGCCGCTCGAAGCGCAGGCTCCCATGGCGATCACCCATTTTGGCTCGGGCATTTGTTCATAAATGCGGACCACCGCCGGAAGCATTTTTTTGGTTACCGTTCCGGCAACAATAAGAAGATCGGCCTGACGGGGGGAGGGCCGGAAGACCTCCATGCCAAACCGGGCCAGGTCATACCGGGCGGAAGCCGAGACGATCATTTCCAGGGCGCAGCAAGCCAGCCCGAACCCTGCCGGCCATAAAGAGGAGGTCCGGGCCCAGTTGACCACCTTTTCTAAGGAGGTGGTCAGGACATTATTGCCCAGGTGAGTTTCTATTCCCATTCCAAGGCTCCTTTTTTCCAGACGTAAATGAAGCCCACAAGGAGGATGGCGATGAATATGGCCATCTCTACGAGGCCGAAGATTTTCAGGTCCCTGAAAACCACAGCCCAGGGGTAGAGAAAAACAGCCTCAATGTCGAAGATGATGAAGAGCATGGCAATGATATAAAACTTTACGGAAAATGGCTTGCGGGCCTGGCCGATGGGATCCATGCCGCATTCATAGGGAATCATCTTCTGCGGAGTAATTTTGCGCTTGCCGATGATGGCCGAAAGGAAGATTGTGGTCAGGGCGAACCCAACCGCCACTACAAAGAATATGAAGATAGGAATGTAATCCGTGAGCATAGCGTTATGACCTTCCCATTAGGTTCACGGGCCTGGGGTTGGAGCGATCAGCGGATCTGCCTTCGGGGAATAACCGCATTCTCCCGGTCCAATCCGGAAACGGAGGCCGAATTCCGGCAAAAAAGACAATCCCCACCCACGCCCTTTTTAAGAGCCGGTCTATTGAATTAACAAAACTAAAATTGCTTGTCAAGGTTTTTTTGCCCAAGCTGGAGAATACGTTGACTGGAGTTTTAAATCTATGTTATAAATCATAAATATTCCTGTGAAAAAAGCTCTTGAAAGATTTGCGCCTCCGATGAAGCTTTCCGTGACAGATAAAAAACTGATCCGCTTGATTCAAGGAGACCTTCTTCTCTCCCGCACCCCCTTCGAGCCCCTGGCTCAACAACTCGGCTGGGAGGAAAAAGAGCTACTGCAGCGGGTTCATGATTTCAGGCGCCTGGGTCTGATCCGGCGTTTTGGCGCAATTTTGCGCCACCAAATAGCCGGCTACCGCGGAAACGCCATGGTGGTCTGGAAAGTTCCGGAAGAACAAATCCTCCCGGTGGGCCGGGCGATGGGTTCCTTCGCCGCAGTCAGCCATTGCTACCTTCGTCCATCCCACCCGGAGTGGCCCTTCAACCTCTACACCATGGTTCATGGCCGGAGTGAGCACGATTGCCGACTGGCAGCGCGGAAGATCTCGCAAGCCATCGGAGTGAAAGGATATCGACTCCTTTTTTCACAGCGCGAACATAAAAAGTCGAGCATGCGCTATTTTACTTAAAACCAAAATCCAGCAAGCCAAAGGAGCTGCTTGCAAAAGTCAGTAATTTACCCTTCGACAGGCTCAGGGTGAACGGGCTTAGATTGAAATTATTTAG
>CAZIDC010000011.1:0-15578 GCA_964537885.1 uncultured Syntrophaceae bacterium
CACCCGCCGGCATCAACTCAAATCTTTCCCGGTGGTGGTCAAGGAAAGTTTCCCGTGCTTTACCCCCTTGGTCCCGATCAGCCGGTCGCTGATTTTTTTGATCTCTTCCCCTTTTCCCCTGACGATCAGTACTTCCAGGCAATTGTGTTCGTCCAGGTGAATGTGGGTCGTGGAAAGGATGGATTGATAATAGCGGTGTTGGAGATGGGTCAAGACATCGGCAAGCACCCGGGTGTGATGATTGTAAACGAGGGTGATCGTTCCCAGCGTCTCTTCCGAGCCGGCGTTCCATTCCTCCTGCACCAGGCTGTCGCGGATCAAGTCGCGGATGGCTTCGGAGCGATTGGTGTACCCTTTCCGTCCAATCAACCGGTCAAATTTTTTCAGCAGGTTGTCCGTCAGCGAAACGCCGAAACGAATGATCTCGTCCATCGCCCTTCCCCTCCCCTGGGTAGCACAAAAATTAACAGAGATAGCACGCCTTGTCAAGCTTTTTTACAGGGAGGTTTAAGGAAAAACTCTCTCTGGTTCGCCGGGCTTGGATAGGGCTGGTTCAGGAATGATGTTTGATGTAAGCGAAAACCTCGGTCGTGGGTTTCGGTAACCCGGCAATCTTCCAGGCCTGAATCGGGTCCATGAACTGCTCATAGCCGCATTCCTTCGACTGGCCTACATTTTTACAAACCGACTGGATCATCGGGAACGAGTCAAATTTCTTAAAATAGTCCCGCATAAAACGCAGGATGGCCATCTTCTCTTCGGTCAAAGGGCACGAATGCGCAATTCCCTCTCTTTCGGCCAGAGCGCAGGCGATTTTTTCGTTCCAATCTTCGAAGTTTTGCAGATACCCTTCCTCGTCCAAATCAATCCGGATACCCGCATAATCGAATGCCGGCATGATCTACCTCCTTACTCCACTTCCTCCTTGACCGATACCGCAATCTTGTAAAGGACGGTGAGGATTAAAAGGCCCATGGCCCAGACCCCCAGGGTGATCATCACCTCCGGACCGGTGGGAGAATATTCCGTGATCTTTTCCAAAGGGGAAGGGATGAATCCGGTCACCACTAAGCCAAGCCCCTTCTCGATCCAGAGGGAAACGAATACGGCGGCCGAGGCGATCGCTAATAGAGTCTCGTTCTTCCGGGTCTGGGGGTTGATTAAGAGGGCGAGGGCGATACCGGCCAGGATGACTGCCGACCACATCCAGGGCACAAGTCCATAATGCCCTTCCAGGCCGACGAATAGGTATTCGAAATGGTGCATGTGTTCGGGAATTTGGCTGTAGAAAGCGGTAAAGATCTCCATCAGCACAAAAAACACGCTGACCGCCAGAGCATAAGTAACAATTTTGGCCAGGGTCTGGACTGCTTCCTTTCCGGCATCGAACTTCGTAAACTTGCGCAAGATCAGGCAGAGCAAGATCAGGAACGCCGGACCGGAGGCAAAAGCCGAGGCTAAAAAGCGGGGGGCCATGATGGCCGTCATCCAAAAACTTCTCCCGGGGAGACCGGCGTAAATAAAAGCGGTGACCGTATGGATGCTGACCGCCCAGGGGATGGATATATAGATTAAGGGTTTGACCCAGGCCGGCGGATGGACGGATTTGCGCTCCGACGCCAACACCGTCCAGCCGATCACGATGTTGAGAAGGAGGTAACCGTTTAATACGATCATATCCCAGAAGAGGATGGAATTGGGCGACGGGTAAAGGATCATATTGAAGGCCCGTGCCGGCTGGCCGAGGTCCACGATGATGAAGGTCAGGCACATGATCACGGCGGAAACAGCCAAAAATTCCCCCAAAATCGTAATTCTGCCGAAGGCTTTATAGTTATGCAGATAATACGGCAGAACCAGCATCACCGCCGATGCGGCAACCCCCACCAAGAAAGTGAACTGGGCAATATAAAGGGCCCAGGTGATGTTCCGGCTCATGCCGGTGATGCCCAGGCCGTAGCTCAACTGCTGCAGGTAGAAGAAGAACCCGATCCCGATTAGGACAATTAAAAAAGTTGCCCATCCATAGTATTTGCGGCTTCCCGTGAGTGCTTTTTCGAGCATCGTGACCTCACACGATATAATAAACTTGGGGAAGGGTCCCCAGATCCGGCCTGCGCCGGATGGCAAAACGCGCTTCCAGAACTTTCCGGACTTCCGACTCGGGGTTTTTCAGGTCCCCAAAAATCAATCCCCCGCCTGAGGCTTCCACGCAGGCCGGTTGAAGACCTTTAACGAGTCTTTCCACGCAGAAATTGCACTTTTCCACCACCCCTTTGGTGCGGGTGGGAAAATCGGGATTGATCTCCTTGAGGGAGGACCGCGGGTCGCGGAAATTCATGCTTCTCGCCCCATAGGGACATCCGGCCACGCAGAAGCGGCACCCGATACAGCGATGATAGTCCATCATGACGATTCCGTCTTCTTCCCGCTTAAAAGTCGCCTTGGTGGGGCACACCCGGACGCAGGGGGGATTGTCGCAGTGGTTGCAGAGGACGAGCACGGGATTTTCATGCGCACCCCCTCCGATAAATTTGTTTTCCTGGCCCGGGAAGACGTCCCTAAATGGCTCTTTCCAGATCCACTTGATCTCATCCTTGGGATTGCCAAAGTCGGGAACGTTGTGGGCCTGGTGGCAGGCATCGATGCATCTTTTATAATCCTCTTCGGTCTTGAACTTCTTCAAATCGATGACCATGGCCCATCTTTTACCTTGAAGAGCCCCCGCAGCCGTCGTGATCTTCGATGGTTCAATTCCCGCGACCGCATCCAGAACCGGTTTGGCCCCCACTCCCAAAAGGGAGATTCCGGCGACTTTCAGGAATGATCTTCTGCTCCAATTCATCCGATCTTCTCCTTCGGGACGATATGGCAGCTCCAGCAAACGGGTTTCGCTCCCGAGTAATTGTGGCACTGGTCACAAAATTTTTCTTTATTCGAATGACAGCCCAAGCAGGTGTTAGAAAGGCTCATCGAATACTTCTTCCCGTCGGAGGCTGCATAAACCTGATGGCCCTCGCGGACGGCTGAATCCCGCCAGGAATCGAGCAAGGCCATATGGCTGGCCCGCATATAGGGCGTGTCCTCTACGCAGCGCTTCTCGGCCAACTGCTGAATGGCCGGGGTATCGAGTTTGAGCTCGGGTGGCGGAATCACCTTTCCCCGGCTATACCAGAAAGGAAAGGTCATCAAGCCGAGAAAGATCACGAGCCCGGTAATGATTTTCTTTCCGTCATACACCCTCAGGACCCTCCTTCTTTTCCATTAGGGGTTCACCACGCAGGTCGGTGGTTCTTTCCTTTTCTCCCTTCATGATCAGGGCATTAGCCAACATCTCGTGAATCCCGGTAACCCCAACCTCGGGAACCCAATATTCCATCAGGGAAAGCAGGGTGGCCCGGTCGATGGCGCAGATGCAGGCCAAGCGGTTCACCCCGTGTTTTTCATGAACATACTGAACGGCATTCGCCCGGGGGAATCCTCCCCGCATTCTCATTTCTATATTTTCATCATTGCCCAAGCCAGCGCCACCGCCACAACAATAAGTTTGTTCGCGGATGGTGTTCTCCGGCATTTCATAAAAGTTCTTACATATATTCCGAATCACATAGCGGGGTTCTTCAAAGAAGCCCATGGCCCGGGCCGGGTTGCAGGAATCGTGGAAAGTCACCCGCAGGTGGTCATTCCGGCTCGGGTCTAATTTCAGTTTATGGTTGCGGATCAGGTCGGCGGTAAACTCCATGATGTGGACCATCTTGGTGGAACGGGTATTCTCAAACTTGGTGCCCGTAATAGGGGAAACCGGCTCCTCCAGAAAATCTGCGGGGCCGTTCATGGTATCCATATACTGATGGAGGACCCGCCACATATGGCCGCACTCTCCCCCCAGGATCCATTTCACCCCCAATCGCTTGGCTTCGGCGTAGATCTTGGAGTTGAGCACCTTCATCATCTCATGGGAGGTGAACAGGCCGAAGTTTCCCCCATCGGAGGCGTAGGTGGACCAGGTGTAGTCGAGCCCGATCTCGTGGAAAAGCATCAGGTAGCCCATGCAGGTATAGGTTCCGGGATCCGCGAAAAGATCGCCGGAAGGGGTCACAAAGAGGATCTCGGCCCCTTTCTTGTTGATGGGAACCTTGACCCTGACCCCCGTTCGATCCTCGATATCGTCGGTAAAAAAATCCATCATGTCTTTGATGCCGTGAGGCTGGATGCCGAGATGATTGCCGGTACGGAAACAGTTTGCCACCGGTTCAATAACCCAGTTGATGTTCAGGCCGACCAGGTTGAGGAGTTCCCGGCCAATCATGGTAATTTCCGCCTGATCAATCCCATACGGGCAGAATACGGAGCAGCGGCGGCATTCGGTGCACTGGTAGAAGTAGTAAAACCATTCTTTCAGCACCTCGACGGTCAAATCCCTGGCTCCGCCGAGCTTCCCCAGAATCTTGCCGGAAGTCGTGAAATACCTGCGGTAGATCGACCGGAGGAGTTCGGCCCGGAGGACGGGCATATTCTTGGGGTCCCCGGAGCCGATGAAGAAGTGACATTTGTCCGCACAGGCTCCGCAGCGGACACAGATATCCAGGAAGAGCCGGAAGGAGCGGTACTTTTCCAACCGCTCCTCGAATCCTTTGAGGATGATCTCTTTCCAGTTTTCGGGCAATTTCCAGTCGGCATCAGGTGGATGCCATTCCCGGGGATTGGGAAGTCCCAGGGCTTTCAGGTTTTTGGCGGCCGCGCTGTAAGAATAGGTGCCCGGCCGCATATTTACCGGGGTCTCCATCCATCCGGTTGAGGGGGGTTGGTAGCTGATTGGCAATAGTTCTTCTGGTTTGAGAAGTTTGAGCGACATTTTTACTCCTTTTCCACGGGCAAACCAGCGGCTTTCATTTTATCCCGGAACTCGTCCTCGTACTCCTCATAGGTATGAACCTTGACCGGGTAGTTCCAGGGATTGATATGGCGTTTCACCCGGTTGTTGTTGGCTAAGTTTCGGGTCGGGCTGAGAAAAACTCCCCCCATGTGCATCAGCTTGGACATGGGGAAGTAGGCCAGCAGGACGCTGATCAAAAATAGATGAACGTAAAAGGAAAGGCCGATCCCGTCCGGAACCGCGAAGGAAAAGTTGACCCAACCGCTGGCTAATTCCTTTACTCGTAAAAGGTCAACTTTATAAATATGCCTTGTAAAAATTCCCGAAAGAGCTACGCCCAGAATCAAGAAAAGGGGAAAATAATCCGCGGGCAGGGAGATGTACCTGATTTGCGGGATGGCCACTCTTCTAAGAAAGAGAATGGTCACTCCCAGCAGAAGACCGAAATCCGTGAGGTAAATGGTGGGCACGGTGATTTCAAAAAAGCCGTCGATACTCGCCAAGAGGTCTACGCAGAGCGGCACGGGTTCGATGAAAAACCTAAAGTGCCGGAAGAGAATAAAGAGAAAGGTCCAATGAAAAGTAAGCCCGGCGAACCAGAGCCATTTGGCCCCTCCATAAACCGCTTTTTGATCTTGCAGCGCCACCTTGGTGTTGCGGAAAAGGGAGCGGAAGAGAAGAACCTCCAGCGCCATCCTTCCGATCACCCCGACCGCATTATAAGGGTTGTCAAAAAAACTAACTTTGATCCAGGGAAGGGACTTCTGCTGCCCGCAGGTCGTGGGGATGCGGAAGGGAACCGGCGCCCTGGCCCACCTGACGATGCGGTAAACAAATCCTACGAGGAATACGGCGAAGGCCGCATAGGGCAGAATAATGCCGAAGAGAAAATTCAAGCCTGCCCCTCCCACTCCCCCGAGGGCAAGCAGAATAAGAATGACCACGACGAAAAGGGAGAATCCGACGCTCATGTAACCTTCCCTCGCTTCATTTCGGTTGATCTATGCTCTCCGGGCGGTCCGGTCCCGGCTCCTTCTTCTCACCGGTGAAATTGATTAATTCCAGTATTTTGGCGGACCGATTCTTCCACTCATTCACCCTGATTTCATAAATTTTTGTCCGGCAATCCATATATTTGTCAAAAGCCTGAAGAGCCAGACGATCGATGCGTAACCCCCACTCCCACCACTCTTCATATAATTGGTTTTCGGCGATAGCCCTGCTCAGTTCATCCTTCACGGCTTGTTTGAGAAGGAGAATAAACGCCACTGCCTGCGAGGGGGAAAAATCCTGAACGGCTCTGATCCGGACGATTGGGTCAAGAAAAGAAGAAATTTTTCCGGGATCCATCCCTTCGAGCCATTCGTCGTAGAGGCCCCCGATGGCTTTCAGAATTGTCGCACCCACCGGATTGGCAAATGGATTTTTTTGGCTTTCCAGGAATTGGCGCGTGTCCGGAGGATAGGTTTCCAGGATTAAATCGAACCACCTTCTCAAAAGGGGTGTTTTCTTCTGTAACAAAAAATCTTTCAGCTTCCCGGTTACACGATCCGCCGAATCAATCATTGCCCTTTCATCCTTGGGGATCTTCTCCGGCTCCCCCCGTAATGGCCATGTCGATCTCCGGTCCCTTCTCCAGGGTATTGCGGATAATGCAATTTTTTGCCGACCGCAGGATGGCGGCCTCTCGCGCTCCCGGATCCTGGGGCAAAGAAACATCCACCGTAACCGCGTTGATTCTTCGCTGGCCTTTTTCCACAACGATGTTGTACACCAGGTTTAACTCCATTCCCTCACAAGAAAGGCCGGCGGTTTGGCAATACATAGCCATATGCATCCCCATGCACCCCCCCAGGGAGGCGGCAAGGAAATCAGCCGGGGAAGGACCTTGATCGTCTCCTTTGGCATCTTTGGGCATGTCCATCCGGAATTGGTGCCCCCGTACCTGGATTGAAAAGCAGAGCCCCTTTTCATGCTTTATGGTCATCAGGTCCATCTTGCCCTCTGGGTCGAAAAGGTTAAGAGTAGAAATATCTCGCCGTTCGACTAAATGGCAGGGGAATTTCCGCGGAAGAGGCTTTAGGGCCTCTCCCGAACTGAGGCCGGTGGAAACACCGCCTCCGCTTATTTTCCAAATTCTCGTATCAGACGCAACCGGTGGGTTTGGCTAAGCCGGCTAACTTGCAGGCCCCTTTCGCTGGACCGGAAGGAAAGAGTTGATACACCTTCTTCAGATCGAACCCCGTTTCCTTGCAGAGCTTGCGGATCATTGGCGCAATGCCAAACTGTTGGTAATAAGTTCTCAGGTAATGAATCATTTTCCAATGCTCTTCCGTGAGGGACCCTTCGATTCCTTCTTCCTGGGCATAAGCCTGGGCAAACTCCTCGCTCCACTTATCCAACTCCTGGAGAAAACCATCTTCGTCGACTTCATAGTTCTTTCCCAGCAATGTAATTGTTGCCATTCTACCACATCCTCCTTAATGAGATTTTCAGTTAACAACTGCGCAATTGCATTTTCTAAGATGCCAATTCTTTATAAAGCGAAGGGCGCCGCCTTCCTAAGAAGTACCCATGATGGTTCTCCCTCACGTTCTTCAAGGCAACCCCTTTCAAGTCGGCGTAGATCATTTCCTCTTTTCCACCGGTGTCCGTCGCTATAACTTCCCCCCGAGGATCTAAAATGAGGGCCGTGCCCGAAAAAGACAGTCCGCCATCAGAATCGCCGACCTGGTTACAGGCCACGCCAAAGACGCTGTTGTCGTACGCCCGAGCGGCAAGATACCTGAGCCACCGCTCTCGTTTCTCCCCGGTGGTTTCCCGAGGAGAGGCATGGGGAATAAAAATAATTTCGGCCCCTTTCAAGGCCAGCAATGTGGTGAGCTCGGGAAAATGTCCATCAAAGCAAAGTTCGATCCCGAAGGTACATCTTGGGGTATGAAAAACCGGAATCTCACTCCCGGGCTGAAAAATCCCTTCTTCCGGCGGCCCCAAGTGGAGTTTGCGATAGACCCCCAATAATCCTTCGGGGCTGGCGGCAAAATGGCTGATAAAACATTCTCCCCCCGCCCCCTGCTCCACCAATCCGGCCAGAATCATCAGGCCATTCTCTCTGGCCATCTCCAAAACGGCTTCCGTGCTCGGCCCGGGAATGGGTTCAGCCAAAAAACCCTCGTGCGGCCGAAGAGTGTACCCGCTGATGTTCAGCTCCGGAAAGCAGACGATCTGGGTTTTTTCCTCCGCCGCCCGGCGGGCAAATGATCTCATGCGCGCCAGGTTCTCCGCCTTCTCCCCCAACGCACAGCGCATCACCACTGCGGCAACCTTCAGGTCTTCCATTCCTTCTACACAGCTACAAACGTGGCCATTGCTCCGGCATGGTAGCGTCTGGCTTGTCGCACAACTCCCCCTGCCCATTCCTCGCACCCCAGGGCATGGAGATGGGAATAGGTTGCCAAAACGTTCTTGCGGCAAAGACCTTCCCTTTGGCCATCAATGCCCGCTCCCCGCTTTACGCGGCAGGAGAAAGTGGCCTTTTTTTCGTCCAGCCAGAGGACGCGAGAGTAGTGAAACTCGTGGCCTTTTAAAACGGTCCCCAGCGGGAAAAAAGGATTTTCAGTTTCAACCTCTAACAGGGTATATCCGTGTCCCTGGGGTCGTTTCTCCATGCCGAAGGCCGCCGGCAAAACCCCTGCCATAGGATAATTCCGGTCATTAATCTTTAGGCTTTCTCCAAGAAACATAAATCCGCCGCATTCGGCATAAATGGGCAGGCCGTTTTCCGCGGCCTCCCGGAGCGATTCACGGAAACCGACATTTTCCGCCAGGCATTGGGCGTGGGTTTCCGGAAATCCTCCGCCTATATAAAGGGCATCTACCGGCGGCAGCTTCTTCTCCCGGACCGCGCTTACTTCGATCACCTTTGCCCCCCGCTCTGATAGCGCCCGCAGGTTTTCCGGATAATAAAATTGAAAAGCTGAGTCCTTCACCACCCCGATAACCGGTTTATCCAGTCCTGTTTCGGGTTCAAAGGAAAAGGGAAGCCCTTCCCCGATCTCCGCAGCCTCCGGACTGAAGGGAGGAGCAGTTTCAGCAACCTCCCGGAGCTGATTTATGTCTAAGTAAGTTTCAGCCATCTCAACGGCTCGGCCCAGAGCTTTTTCCACCCATAGATGTTCCTGGGGTGGGATCAACCCAAGGTGTCTTTCGGGAAACGGGAAACCTTCCAGCTTCGGGACGGCCCCCAACACCGGTAACCCGCAGGATTGCTCGATGGCCATCCGCAGGACTTTCTCGTGGCGGCTGCGGGCTACCCGGTTCAGGATTACTCCTTTGATGTCTACTTCAGGATCCAGCTTCTGGCACCCTAAGACCATAGCCGCTCCTGTTCGCGTTACTTTGTCGCAATCGAGGATCAAAACCACCGGTGCCCGAAGAAGTTTGGCCAGCTCAGCCGTACTCTGGCTGCCTTCGGGATCCACTCCGTCGTAAAGCCCCCGATTGCCTTCAATCAGGGAAAGGCCGGCCGGTTCGGCATGCCGCCCGAACGAACGCCGGACCTCCGCCCGTCCCATCAAAAAAGGGTCTAAGTTGTGGCACGGCTGGCCTGTTGCCAGAGAAAGCCAGGCGGCGTCGATATAATCCGGACCCTTCTTAAAAGGGACCACGTTTCGCCCGCTCTTGCTCCACGCCGCGGCTAAACCGAGGGAAAGCGTAGTCTTCCCCGCCCCCCCCCGCATGGCCGCTATGACCAACCGAGGATAAGTCCAGCCCATCGGTCAAAGTCCATCCCCTTTTTCCAGCTCATCCAAAACCGGAAAAAGGCCGCTTTCTTTCCCGGTTTTTAAAGAAATTTCAGTGGTATTATTTCCTGTTAATATCAGGCTAATCAGAAGGGTGTCAAGAGGGAATCCAAAAACACCTGCCAGGTAGAATAAAAAAACGGCGTTGCTACCTTACTGACCCCTATCATCAAAACGGAGGAATAACAACCACTAAAATTTTAATTGGTAAAGGTACTTTCTTACATGAATTATGGCCGGCATGAAGACTTCTTAATTATTTACGTTTACTATATGCTCCTCTCCATTGTCAAGATAAAAATTGGACTTTAGGTATTGAAAATATTTCTCCAAGGAAAGGCGCCCAGCAGACAGTCTAAGGCCAAATCCGGCAATGGTTGATTCTTGGTTCAAGGCGTCGGGGATTTTTTTCCTTATACCCGGGCCAAAGCCGGTTTGGCAACTTTTCTTTTGAGGAAGATCTTGGTGATTTCCGCGGCCGCGGGGGCGAAGAAAATAAACGGCAGCATCATCAGCCAGTCGTTCAGTCTTAGGGGAAAGGTGTGCAAAAATGGCCGCAGAAAAGGAACATAGAGCAGGACAAGCAGCAGTAAAAAGGAGAAAGCCGTGGCCCAAACCATCCAGCGGTTGGAGAAAAGGCCGATGAAAAAAACGGAGTAGGATTCCGATCGGGAAGTGTAGGCCCTGATAAGCTCCGAGCCCACCAGGGTGGCGAAAGCAACGGTCTGGGCGGCCATAACGTTGCCGGGGAACCGGTGGAGGGCCAGGACGAAAACCGTGAGGATGGCCACGGTATCCGCCAGAGCGATGACAAGTATACTCGTCAGCATACCGCGATTGATCACCGGCTCGCTAATGGGCCGGGGCGGGCGGCGCATGATGTCCGGCTCCCCCTTCTCCAACCCCAGGGCTAATGCCGGAAATCCGTCCGTAACGAGGTTCAATAGCAGAAGGTGAATGGGCCGCAGGGGGATGGGAAGCCCCGCCAACATGGAGAAAAAAATGATCAGAATTTCGCCGGCGTTGCAGGCCACGAGAAAAAAGACAAATTTGCGGATGTTGGAGTAAATGATCCGCCCTTCTTCGACGGCCGCCACAATGCTGGCAAAGTTGTCGTCGGTAAGGACCATGTCCGCCGTTTCTTTGGAAACATCGGTTCCGGTGATCCCCATGGCCACACCGATGTTCGCCCGTTTTAGCGCCGGGGCATCGTTCACCCCGTCGCCGGTCATGGCGACCACGTGCCCCTTAGCTTTGAAAGCGTCCACGATCTTCGTCTTATGCTGGGGAGAAACCCGGCAGAAGACACCCACCTGGTCCACGATGGAGGCCAGATCTTCCTGGCTCATTTTATTTAATTCAGGCCCGGTGAGAACCCGACCGCCCGGGGTCAACAGGCCGATCTCTTTGGCCACCGCCTCAGCCGTGTCTTTATAATCTCCCGTGACCATGGCAATGGCCAGCCCTGCCCCCTTAGCTACCTTGACCGCTTCTTTCACTTCCGGCCGCGCCGGGTCGATCATACCCATCAGTCCGAGAAACGTGAGTCCTTTTTCCACGTTTTCAACGGCTAATTCCCCGGGTATCCTATCCACCGGTCGGTAGGCCACGCCCAATAGGCGTAAAGCCTGGCGGGCCATATTCCGGCTCCCGGCAAGGACTTCTTCCTTCATCTCCGCCGAGATGAAAATGGACTTCCCATCCATCATGATTTGGTCGCAGAGGTCCAGGATGACATCCGGCGCACCCTTGACAAAGGCTACGATAGGCGGGCAATCAAAGGGAAGATCGGCCCCGATTGGTTGCCTCCGATGGATGGTTGTCATCCGCTTTCTTTCCGAGTCAAAAGGAATTTCCTGCACGCGGGGAAGTGTTCTTTCAACCCCTTCCCGCCAGAGCCCGGCTTTGGCCGCGGCCACTACCAGGGCTCCTTCTGTGGGATCCCCGACCATTCGCCAGGTTTTGACCCCCTTCTCCTCGCCGCTTTCTTCCAACTTGGCATCATTGCAGAGCAAGGCGGCGTGGAGGAGAAGGGCGGCATTCGGATCCCGGGAGGGATCAAAAGGGTTCCCTTCCAGGAAAAACTGGCCGTTTGGATTGTATCCTTGTCCAGTTATCTTGAGCCATTTCCCACCTGTCCAGGCCTGGACTACGGTCATTTCATTCTGGGTCAGCGTGCCGGTTTTATCCGAGCAAATAACGGTGGCCGAACCCAGGGTTTCTACGGCTGGAAGTTTACGAATCAACGCATGCCGCCGGATCATCCGTTTCATCCCCAGGGCCAGACAGATGGTCACCACTGCCGGGAGCCCTTCGGGAACGGCGGCGATGGCCAGGCTGACCGCAGTCATGAAAAGCTCAACAATGTTTTTCTTCTCCGCGCTGAGGTAGGCCAAAATTCCTTTGTCAAAGATCATGCCGGGATGCGTATTCCGCAGAAGGCCGTATACCAGGATCACCCCGCAGATGGCCAGACAGATAATCCCGAGCCTTTTGGCCAGCTGGTCCAGTTTCCTCTGCAAGGGAGTGGGTTCTTCCTCGTAGGATTGCAGCATCTCGGCAATCAGGCCGATCTGGGTGTTTATGCCGGTTGCCGTAACCAGCCCTTTCCCCCGCCCGTAGGTGACTAAGGTCGACATAAAGGCTGAGTTTTTCCGGTCGCCGAGCGGGATGTCTTGGTCGAGAATGACGGAAGCATTCTTATCTACGGGCACTGATTCCCCGGTCAAGGCAGCTTCCTCTACTTTAAGGTTGAAACTCTCAACCAGGCGCAAATCCGCAGGAATGTAGTTGCCGGCTTCGACCAAAGTAATATCGCCGGGAACCAGTTCCCGCGAGGGAACCGTAATCTGATGGCCGTCCCGGATCACTCGGACATTGGGCGCAGACATCTTCTGGAGGGCCGCCAACGCCGCTTCTGCCTTTGATTCCTGAATAACTCCAACAACGGCATTCAACCCAACGATGACCAAAATGGCCACGGCATCGATCATCTCCCCCAGAAGCAAAGAAACCGCGGCCGCAACCATAAGGATGATGACCAAAAAATTGTTGAACTGGTCCAGGAGCATTCTCAAAAAACCCGGGCGCGGGCGCTCCTTTAATTCATTCGGCCCAAATTTTTGCAACCGGGACCGGGCTTCTTGCTGGGTTAGCCCTCTCTCGAGGTGCGACTGCAATTCGCTCGTGAGCTGTTCGATGGACAGATTATGATATTCTTTAACTTCCATACCCTTTTCCTTGGTTGTCAGAAAGCAGGGATATTCATGCCGGCGGGTCCAGAATCTGTAAGAGGAATGGATTTAACGATCGCGGAGAAAGCCGTCAAACTCGGCACGATGATCAAGAAACTTAATCGGCTGGCTCGGTTTCTTTAATGGCTTCAGGGTTCTGCCGCCCGATCTTCCAGCGCATGTACCATTTTCCCATCAGGATCACCCCAACCGCTCCGATTATTTCGACGCTGTACTTCAAAAATTTGCCCGGGGCGATCAGGTTGACAATGAAAGGATCGGTGATTATCATCTCCCCGCCAACCCTTCCTAAGACCGCGGCCCCGATCCATACGATGATCGGGTATTTGTCCATGAGCTTGGAGAGGAGGGAGCTGGTAAAGACCACGAAGGGGATACTCAAAGCCAGACCGAAGAGGAGCAAGAAGAAGTTCCCCTTGCATGCCCCGGCCACGGCCAAGACGTTATCGGTGCTCATGACGATGTCGGCGATGACAATGATCCGGATGGCCTGCAAAAAAGTGGCTGCCTCCTTTTTAAATTTCTCCTCCGGCGCGCCTTCCACGAAGAGTTTAACCGCGATCCATAAGACCAGCGCTCCCCCGGCGAGTTTGATAAAACTGATGTTCAGAAGCTGGGCGACGAAGAAGGTTATGACAACCCGCAAGGCCACGGCTGCCCCGGCTCCAAAAATAATCCCTTTCTTCTTTTGTTTCGGGGGAAGATTTTTAACCGCTAAAGCGATGACCACGGCATTATCCCCCGCCAAAACTAAGTCGATGAGCACGATGCTCAAGAAGCCAACGCAAAAATCCCAGGTGAATTCAATCTTCCCTAAAAATCCCAGGTCAATCCCCCCCGCTGCCCAGGCGGAGGTAAAGGAAGTTGTCAAACTTAATACACTGATTATACCGACCCATATTAAAAGCCGGTAATTCCTTTCTTCTTTCATCATGATGACCCTTTCAAACAAAATAAATTTAATGAATCAGTTTTAAAGGGAATGAGTAATTTACCAAAATTCCCGAAAAAGTCAAGGTCTGTTCCCTTAAAAAAATAGGGCGGGGATATTTGAAGAATCATCTTCTATCTACCCACCGCCCCATTCATTTACTAAAATTTATCAAAAGCGGGCCGTTAGAACTTCGGCGCCCCAAAGAGGACCCCGCCGAAAATGAGATAGGCCAGAAGCAGCGTCCAAAGGACGTTGAACCCCTGGGCTATCAAGTAGGCAGCGGCCGGCCTTCCTCCACCCATCTTGAAGAAATCAACAAAGCGGGTTTCCAACCCGATAGAGGTAAAGGCCAGGGCAAACCACCAAGTCCGCAGAGCCCCCAATTGTCCCTTGACGGCGCCAACTGTGTTCGCATCCAGGATGAAGGAGAAAACGAAGGAAGCAATCATAAAACCTAAGACGAATTTGGGAAAGCGGAACCAGATTTCGATCGCTCCCGGTCGTTCTCCGGGGGCGGCTTTCTTGAAGGTCCAGACGATCGCCAGGATAAAGGCCGCAAACCCAATCAACACGTTTTGGGACATCTTGACGATAACCCCGATCTTCATGGCCGCTTCGCTCACGATGGCCCCGGCGGCAACCACGGACCCGCTGGTGTCGAGCGTTCCCCCAAGCCAAGCCCCGCCCACTAAGTGATCCATTTCGGTTGCTTTGATGATCATGGGCATAATAACCATCATGGGAACCGCCGTAACCAGAACGAGGGAAGTTACGTAGCTCAGCTTTTTCGGGTCGCCCTTGACCGCGCCGGCCGTGGCAATTGCGGCTGAGACCCCGCAGATGGAAACTCCGCTGGCCAGCATGGCCGCAAATTCGTCGTCCACCTGGAATTTTTTTGCCATCCAGTAGCAAAAATACCAGACAACCGCCACCACGAGTAACCCCTGAATAATCCCGTAGCCACCCGCTGTAATAATTTCTCCGAACATGATCCCGGCACCCAGAATCACGAGACCAATTTTTATGAAGTATTCAGTCTTCACGGCGGTCCTGAGCCATTCGGGCAAACCGAATACGTTGCTGATGATAAGACCTATGACCAGGCACCAGAGCACATACTCCAGGCCATAGTAAAGGATCGTGTAATTCCCGGCGAGGAATTGGGCGACGAAGGCGATTATGAAAACAAAGGGAAACCCCACGATGAATTTTCCAACTCCTGCTCCCATCGCGGCAATGCCGACGGAGGCCAGGATCAGAAAAACAATGCCAATCACCACCGCTGCCCATATATTAGCACCACTAAAAACTTTATCGGGGAGGTTCCCCACTTCCCCCCGGATTGTTTTGGCTATGCTCCCCGCTTTCTTTTTAAGGGCGCCGTCTTTGACGTTTTTGGCAACATCTTCCAGTTTTTTAGCCGCCTCGCCCGCAGCCTTGCGCTCTTTGCCCTCCAGAGAAGTCTTTAAAGCAATGGCTTGCCCCTGAAGCGCTTGCTCGCCCTTGGCTTCTGCATCTTTGGCAATTTGTTGAACAACTGGCAATTTTTCGGCGGCAAAAGTGGCAAATTCTCCGTCCGTCGTCCATTTAAATTTGGGGATGGTTACTTGAAAACCTGCCAGGGAGATTATAATAATAAAGAATCCCAACCATACGGCCACCCATTCATCTTTCTTCCATAACGATGTCCAATCGATTCCTTGATTCGCCAT
>CAZIDC010000011.1:15678-19198 GCA_964537885.1 uncultured Syntrophaceae bacterium
ATCCTCCACGACGGTCCCCCTTACGCCAATGGACATATTCATATCGGGACGGCTCTGAATAAAATCCTCAAGGACTTTATCGTCAAATCCAAAAACATGGCCGGTTTCAACGGGGAATACGTTCCCGGCTGGGACTGCCACGGGCTTCCCATCGAGCATCAGGTGGACAAGGAACTGGGGAGCAAAAAAGCTTCCTACTCCATCAGCGAGAAAAGGAAGCTTTGCCGCAAGTTCGCAACGGAATATCTCGACATCCAGCGGCAGGAATTTAAACGCCTGGGAGTAATGGGAGAATGGGAAAACCCATACCAGACGATGAGCTATGATTATGAAGCCACCATTGCCCGGGAGTTTGGCCGCTTCGTCGGCAAAGGGTCAGTATACCGGGGGAAAAAACCGGTATACTGGTGCGCCTCCTGCGAGACCGCCCTGGCCGAAGCGGAAGTGGAATATGAAGATCATAAGTCCCCTTCGATCACGGTGAAGTTCGCAGGCATCTCGGATTTTGGCGAACGCTTGCCGGACTTGAAGGGAAAGAAGGTCTACGTTCTGATATGGACAACCACTCCCTGGACTATTCCGGCGAACCTGGCCATTGCCTTCCATCCCGAATATATTTACGTGGCGGCGGAGGTCAACGGCGAGGTCTGGATCATGGCTGAAGCCCTTCTGGAACAGGTCATGGCCAAAGCAGGTAAAAAGTATACGGTCCTCACAAAATTTTCCGGGAAGCAGGCCGAGGGCCTCAAATGCCGCCATCCTTTCATCGACCGGGAATCGGTTCTTATTCTGGCCAACTATATTACCCTCGACACAGGCACCGGCTGCGTGCACACCGCCCCCGGCCATGGCCAGGAAGACTATGAATCGGGTCTCGAATACAATATTCCTATATACTCCCCGGTCGACGACCAGGGCCGGTTCACCGCTGACGTTCCTTTTTTCGCGGGCCAGTTCGTCTTCGAAGCCAACGCGGCCGTGATCCAGAAACTCGCCGAGGTCGGCGCCCTCCTCCATTCCGAGACTTACGTCCACCAGTACCCGAACTGCTGGCGGTGCAAGAACCCCATTATTTTCCGGGCCACGGAGCAGTGGTTCATCTCTATGGAAAAAAACGGCCTGCGGCAGAAGACTCTGGAGGCCATCGAGCGGGTGACCTGGATTCCCCGCTGGGGCCGCGACCGTATCTTCGGGATGATCCAAAACCGCCCGGATTGGTGTATCTCTCGTCAGCGGGCCTGGGGAGTACCCATTGTCGCCTTCACCTGTAAGTCCTGCAAAGAGCTTTTGGTCGATGAACGCCTCGTGGAATACGTCTCCACCCTCTTTGAAAAAGGGGGAGCCGATGTCTGGTTCGACCTTCCGACCAAAGAACTCCTGCCCCCCGGCACAAGTTGCCCAAAATGTCAGGGTGAGGAATTTATCAAAGAGACCGACATCCTCGACGTTTGGTTTGACTCCGGGGTGAGTTATGCGGCCGTCTGCGAGAAGAGGCCGAACCTGAAGTCGCCCGCGGACATGTATCTCGAAGGCAGCGACCAGCACCGGGGATGGTTCCACAGTTCTCTTTTGGCGTCCGTGGGGACGCGGGGCCAGGCCCCTTATCACTCCGTCCTCACTCACGGGTTCGTCGTTGATGGCGAAGGACGGAAAATGTCCAAATCCTTCGGCAACGTCATCGCCCCGAATGAGGTCATCAATCGCTACGGAGCCGAAATCCTCCGTCTCTGGGTGGCCGCCGAAGACTACCGCGACGATATCCGCATCTCCGAAGAAATCCTCACCCGGCTTTCCGAAGCCTACCGCCGCATCCGCAACACCTGCCGGTTTCTTCTGGGAAATCTTTACGACTTTGACCCCCAGAAAGACTCGGTTCAGGACGCGGAGCTTCTGGAGATGGACCGGTGGATCCTCCTTCGACTGCAAAAGCTAATCTCCCGGTTGAAGGAAGCCTATGCCAATTTTGAGTTCCACGTGGTCTTTCATTCCCTGCACAATTTCTGCGCCGTGGACTTAAGTTCTCTCTACTTAGACATCCTGAAAGACCGCCTCTACACTTCTCCGGCATCTTCGACGCAGAGGCGGGCTGCCCAAACCGCCCTCTTTAAAATCCTGGATGGACTCGTCCGCCTCATGGCCACGATTCTATCTTACACCGCTGAAGAGGTCTGGGAACACATTCCGGGAGCGAAGAACCGCGCCGCCAGCGTGCACCTAACTCTTTTCCCGGACGTTGAACCGCAATACCTCGATTCGAAGCTCGAAGAGCAATGGGATCTTCTCCTAAAAGTCCGCGGAGAAGTCTCTAAAGTCATGGAAACCGCCAGAAAAGATAAGCTCATCGGCAACTCCCTCGAAGCGGCCATCACCCTCAGCGCTCCGGAAAAACTCCTTTTTTCGCTGCGGGAAAATGTAAACCAGTTGAAGGATATTTTTATAGTTTCTCAGGTGCAAGTCGTCGATTCACCCCCATCAGGCTCCTGCCAGAGCGTTGAGATTGAAGGGCTGAGTCTCCTGGTTACCAGAGCTGCGGGGAAAAAATGCGAACGCTGCTGGATTTATGACCCCAACGTCGGGGAAAGCGCCGATTTCCCCACGATCTGCCCCCGCTGCCGGACAGCCCTCGCCGCTATCGAAGCCGAAGGAAAGTCATGAACCCGAAATACCGCATGGTTCTTACGATCAGCAGCCTCGTCGCGATCCTGGATCAAATCACCAAAGCTCTGGTCCATGGCGGCCTCGCTCTCTACCAGTCCATCGAGATCGTGCCCGACTTCGTCCATCTGACCTATCTGAGGAATACCGGCGCGGCGTTTGGCTTTTTGGCCGGGGGGCGCTCTTCCCTGAGGATGGCCTTTTTTATTATCGTGTCCGCCGTGGCCATAGGCTGTATTTTCTACATTTTAAAGAATCTTCGTCCCGACCAGAAAACCTTTACTGCCAGCCTTTCCCTGGTCCTCGGCGGAGCCATCGGGAACCTGATCGACCGGATAAGAATGGGTGAGGTGATCGACTTCATCGACCTCCACTGGTATGAGGTCCACTGGCCAGCCTTTAACGTTGCGGATTCGGCCATCACCGTCGGGGTTATTCTACTTTTCATGCAAATGATCCGCAAAGGATCCTTGGAAAATCCGAAATCCGAAATCCGAAATCCGAAATTTTAGTGGTTATGTACCCTGTCCTGTTAAAAATCGGCGATTTAACCCTGCATACCTACGGCGTTATGCTGGCCATCGGCTTTTTCCTGGGCGTGGTCCTGGCCCTCAGGGAAGCCCGGCGGGTCGGCATCGATTCCAATTTGATTCTGGACCTCTCGTTTTACGCTTTAATCGCGGCCCTTATCGGGTCCCGTCTTTTTTATGTCCTTGGTAATTGGGAGGAGTTCAAGGGAAATCCCGTCGATATCTTCAAGTTCTGGCGGGGAGGATTGGTCTTTTATGGCGGGCTGATCTTCGCCTTTCTGGTCGGATTCTGGTATATTCGCCAATATCGTCTGAACTTCTCAAAATTGACTGAT
>CAZIDC010000012.1:0-18930 GCA_964537885.1 uncultured Syntrophaceae bacterium
TGCAAGAAAACGCGCGAAAAATTGGGTAAAGGCGTAAGGCGCAAGGGGTAAGGGGGAACGAAAGGTTTCTGGAGGAGAAGGATGAAGATTTTGCAGATTGATCACATCGGCATTGCGGCCAAGTCCATCGACCAGGTGGCTCCTTTCTGGAATGCCATCCTGGGTTTGCCGCTGGGAGGAAAAGAGACCGTGGAAGAACAGAAGGCCACGACCGCTTTTTTGCCCGTGGGAGAAAGCGAGCTTGAAATCCTGGAATCCACGGCCCCGGAAGGCGCGATTGCCAAGTTCATCGAAAGCCGGGGAGAGGGCATTCAGCACATTGCCCTCCGGGTGGACAATATCGAAGAGGCTTTAAAGGAGCTGAAAGAGAAAGGGGTACGGCTGATCGATGAAAAACCCCGCCGGGGAGCGGGGGGAGCCAGGATTGCGTTTATTCATCCCAAATCGACCAACGGAGTGCTTTTAGAATTGAGTGAGCGGTAGGAGGAAGATTTATAATGGAAGAGTCAGAACGAAAATCATAAAGCGCAATAAGGGGGAGGGAAAGAATAAACAAAGCAGAAACCTGGGGCGCTAAATATTAAGGAGGAAAAAATGCTGACCAAAGAGCAACTATTAGAAAAGTCGAAGAAACCATCGGCGGATGCTTTAAAAATGCATCCCTTTTACAAGGGCAAGATCGCCTCGACGCTGAAATGCGCAGTGCGCACCTTCGATGATTTTGCCATCTGGTACACCCCGGGTGTGGCCGCGGCTTGCCGGGACATTGAAGCTCATCCGGAGAAGGTCTTCGAACATACCAACAAGGCCAACATGGTGGCGGTCGTTTCCGACGGAACGCGGGTTTTGGGATTAGGGGATATCGGTCCGGAAGCGGCCATTCCCGTCATGGAGGGGAAGGCCATCCTGTTCAAATACCTCGGCGGGGTCGATGCCTGGCCCATCTGCCTGGATACCAAAGACCCCGATGAGATCATTAAAACCGTAAAGTTGATCTCTCCTTGCTTTGGGGGAATTAACCTGGAGGATTTTTCCCAGCCCAAGTGCTTCTACATCCTGGATACTCTGCGGAAAGAGGCAAAAATCCCGGTCTGGCACGACGACCAGCAGGGGACGGCGGCGGTAACCCTGGCCGGATTGATCAATGCCCTGAAGATCGTTGGCAAGAAAATAGACCAAGCGCGCATTACCCAGATTGGTTCGGGGGCAGCGAACATCGCCACCGCCCGGATCCTGGTGGCAGCCGGAGTGGACCCGGCTAAAATGATCATGGTCGACACCAAAGGAACGCTGCACAAAGGCCGGACGGAACTGCAGAAGGATTTCAAGGAAAAATGGCACTTTTGCCAGATCACCAATGCCGAACAGCGGAAGGGGGGAATTGCCGAAGCCATGGAAGGGTCAGACGCAGTCATCGCCCTGGCCAAGCCCGGCCCGGATGTAATCAAGAAGGAGTGGATCAAAAAGATGGCTAAAGATTCCATTGTCTTTGCTTGCGCCAACCCGATCCCGGAAATCTACCCCTGGGAAGCGAAAGAAGCGGGCGCCAAAGTCGTAGCTACGGGAAGGTCAGATTTCCCCAACCAAGTGAATAATTCGTTATGCTTCCCGGCGATTTTCCGGGGGACCTTAGATGTCATGGCCAAAACCATCACCGATGAGATGTGCATTGCTTCGGCCCGCGAGCTGGCCAGGTGTGCCGAGGATAAGGGTCTTAAGGAAGACTACTTGCTTCCTACGATGGATGAATGGGAGGTCTTCCCAAGACAGGCAGTGGCGGTAGCCTTAAAGGCCATTGAACAGAAAGTGGCCCGGATCACTTTAACCAAGGATCAGCTCTACCAGAAGGCCTCGGATATTATCCGGAAGTCGCGACAGGAAACCCAGGTCTTGATGGAAAAAGGGCTCATCCCGGCCTACAAGGAATAACTTTCAGATGGAGACCAGAGACCCTTGATGGCTGTTTCTTAATTCGGGAGAACGGTAAGGTCGGGGTCTCTGTATGCTTTCTTGAGATTGGGAAGGAGAGTGCCATGAGAGAAATTAACGCCAAGCAGATCACCGAGGTGGTTAAAAAACTCTGCATCGACGCCAACCTGTTCCTGGGGGAAGACGTGTTGGCGGCCTTCGACCGGGGAGAGAAGACCGAAGAATCACCCGTGGGCAGGGAGATTTTCCAGCAGCTCAAAGAGAATGCCCGCATCGCCAGGGAAGAAAAGGTAGCGATGTGCCAGGATACAGGCCTGGCCGTAATCTTCGTGGAACTGGGGCAGGACGTGCATATCGTCGGAGGGGATTTTAATGCGGCCATCCATGAGGGAGTGAGACAGGGATATCAGGAGGGGTATCTAAGGAAATCCTCCTGCCATTGTTTCACCCGGGCCAACACCAAAGATAATACTCCAGCCATCATTTATTTAGAGATGGTTCCCGGGGACCGGATGAAAATCACCGTTGCTCCGAAAGGGGGAGGAAGCGAGAACATGTCTACGGTGAATATGCTTTCTCCTTCCGATGGGATCGAAGGGATCAAGAACCGCGTGGTCGAATGGGTCAAGCAGGCAGGCTCCAATCCATGCCCGCCCGTGGTGGTAGGAGTAGGCATTGGTGGAACCTTCGAACAAACGGCCCTGATTGCCAAGAAATCGTTGCTGCGCCCTTTAGGGCAGAAAAACCCTGACCCGCAGCTTGCGGCCTTAGAGGAAGAGCTTCTCGCCCGGATCAACAACCTGGGAATCGGGCCTCAAGGGTTAGGGGGGAGAATCACCGCCCTGGCTGTGCATGTGGAGATGATTCCCTGCCACATCGCCAGTTTCCCGATGGCGGTGAACATCAACTGTCATGCCCACCGTCATAAAGAAGCAGAGATATGAAGGAGGAGGTGAGAGGATGAGCGAAGCGATTCGGTTGAAAACCCCCCTGGCCGACGCCGACGTCGAAAAATTGCAAGCGGGCGATAAAGTCTTTCTCAACGGGGTGATCTATACCGGAAGAGACGCAGCCCACAAGAGGCTTTTTGATCTCCTGAAAGAAGGGAAACCTCTGCCTATCGACATCAAGGGGCAGGTGATCTATTACGTGGGGCCGGCGCCGGCCAAGCCCGGCCAGGCCATCGGCTCGGCTGGCCCGACGACCAGCGGGCGTATGGATATCTACTCCCCCAAATTGATGGAAATCGGCTTGAAGGGGATGATCGGCAAGGGGATGCGCAAGAAGGAAGTCGTGGAAGCCATGAAAAAATATAAAGCGGTTTATTTCGCGGCCACGGGCGGGGCAGGAGCGCTTTTAGCCAAAGCCATTAAGAAGGCCCAGATCGTGGCCTACGAGGACCTCGGCCCGGAAGCCATCACCCGCCTGGAAGTCGAAGATTTTCCGGTGATCGTGGTCAACGACACTCAGGGAAACGATCTGTACCAGCAGGGCATGGCCAAGTACGCAAGGTAAGACAGGCCTAAGGCAAGAGGGACGAGGGAAAAATAATAGGACGCAGATTTACGCAGAAAAAACGGATGAAAATTTCCTAACTTTTAAATCCTGAAAATCTGCGTAAATCTGCGTCCTAATTAATTTAAAGGAGAAGAACCATGCGTTATCGTTGGCAATTGGGGTTCTGGGCCTTTCTGCTCATGCGGATTTCCGGCGTGGTCCTGGCATTATACCTGGTTCTGCACCTCTATGTGCTGAACCACCTCCTCGATGGGCCCGCGGCTTTTGACGAGATCATGAAAACGGTGCAGACTCCCCTCTTCAAGTTTTTCGAAGTGGCCCTGTTAGGGGCGGTGCTCTATCATGCTTTCAACGGAGTTCGGGTGGTGTGGGTGGATTTTGGCTCCGCCGCCAAGAGCCACCAAGCCTGGTTCTGGGCCATGGTTTCCCTGGGAGTGGTGCTGCTCATCGCCGGGGCCATCCCCATTCTGAAAATCTTTTAAAGGCAAGGAGAGGAGAATATGGATACAGGAGCCTTACGGTGGCTTTTGCAGCGAGTTTCGGGAATCGCCCTGCTGGTCGTGCTGCTCTTCCACTTCGGGGTGGCCCATTATTTCCCAGTGGGGGACGTGACCTACCAGGCAGTAGCCCAACGGCTGGCGCAGCCTTTCTGGAAATTTTTTAATCTGGCTTTCCTGATTTTAGCCCTCTACCACGGACTGAATGGGGGTTGGTCGATCCTGGAAGATTACGTGGAGAAAAGCTGGCTTCGAATGACCCTTATGGGGTTGATCTTCGTCGTCGGCCTGGCGCTTCTCGTCCTTGGGGCCTTAACGGTTGTGGCTTTCCAGCCGCAACGGTGAAACCCATCGCGGGACAAAAGATGAAAGAAGACGGCGATTCCCTGCGGCTATGCCTTGGGGATTGGGTCATCCCGGCAAAAAGGGTAATGTAAGAAAATTTATAAAAAAAGGGGATAAAATATGAATCCACAGAGGGCACAGAGGAAAATTAAGATAAATCGAATAAATTAACTCCTTTACTCTGTGTCCTCGTTAATTGAAAACCATACGGCATTTTAGATTACGAATTGATTACCCGAGAACACAGAAAAAAGATTGAGTTTGATTTGCTTTTTTAACCATGAATTTATTCTCTGAGTTCTCTGTGGTTAACAATATAACCATAGAGGGCACAGAGGGGAGGAAATAAAAATTCTCATAACAAATTGATATTTAATCTTTTCTCCGTGTTCTCTGTGGTTAAGTTTTGACAATACGGCAACAATGACAGGGAGGAATAATGGAGATTCATCAACATGATGTGGTAATCGTGGGGGCGGGCATTGCCGGCCTTTACGCGGCCCTGGAATCCAGCCACGCGGCAGATACGGCAGTTCTTTCGAAAGTTTTCCCGACCCGCTCGCATTCCATCTCGGCCCAGGGCGGGACAGCCGCGCCGCTGGGGAATATGGAAGACGACAGCTGGGAATGGCATCTTTTTGATACGGTAAAAGGCTCGGATTACCTCGGGGATCAGGATGCCCAGGAGATTCTGGTACGGGATGCCGTGGAGGTGGCTTATGCCCTCGAGCACATGGGGTGCCCCTTCAGCCGCACCGAAGAAGGAAAGATCGCCCAGCGGGAGTTCGGGGGGCATTACGGCAGCTTTGGCAAAGGGCCAATCCGCCGGTGCTGCTATGCGGCCGACCGGACCGGCCATGCGATGCTGCACACCCTCTATGAGCAGTGTGTAAAAAACGACGTCCGTTTCTACTCGGAGTTTTTTGTTATCAGCCTCCTTATCGAAAACAATATCTGCTCCGGAGTGGTGGCCTGGGATATGAAGAATGGGGGGCTGCAAATGTTCCACGCCAAAGCCGTCATGTTTGCCGCCGGAGGATACGCCCGGGCCTGGAAGGTGAACACCAACGCGCTCTCCAATACCGGAGATGGGATGTCTTTAGTCCTGCAAGCCGGCCTGCCCTTAGAGGATATGGAGTTCGTCCAGTTTCATCCCACGGGCCTTTATCCTTCCGGAGTTCTGGTTACGGAAGGAGCACGGGGGGAAGGGGGATATTTGGTCAACAATGAGGGCAAGCGTTTCATGGAAAGATACGCTCCGGCCAAAATGGAGCTTGCCCCCCGGGACGTAGTTTCCCGGTCGATTCAGCAGGAGATCAATGAGGGGAGGGGAATCGGCGGCAAAGACTTTGTCCATTTAGACCTCCGCCACCTGGGCCGCCAGGCGATCATGGAAAAACTGCCGCAGATCCACGAGCTGATTTTGAAATTCACCGGCATCGACGCGGTAACGGACTTCGTCCCCATCCTGCCCACTTCCCATTATGCCATGGGGGGGATCCCCACCGACGTAAACGGGAGGGTGGTGATGGATGCGCAAAATACCCCGGTGGCAGGTTTCTACGCGGCCGGAGAATGCGCCTGCGTCTCAGTGCATGGGGCCAACCGCCTGGGCTGTAATTCCACCATGGATTGCGCGGTCTATGGCCGAAGGACCGGGCGGACCATGGCCAAGTTCATCGCTGGCGGGGCCGCAAAAGTTCCTCTCCCCAAGGATGGACTGGACCGGGGAAAGGCCAAGATCGAGGGTTTACTCTCAGCCAAAGGAAAGGAAAGCCCGGCAGCCATCCGGGATGAGTTGCAGCAGACCATGATGGTCAACTGCGGGGTTTTCCGCGAGGCGAAGCTTTTGCAGAAACAATTAGAAATCATCAAGTCCCTGCAGGAACGGTATAAAAGAATCGAGGTGGGTTATAAGGGCCAGCGGTTCAATACCGAGCTTCTGGATGCCATCGAGCTGGGCAACATGCTCGATTTTGTGGAGGCCATCGTCGTGGGCGGATTGGCCCGGACCGAAAGCCGCGGCGCCCATCACCGGATCGACTTCCCCAAAAGAAATGATGTCAACTGGCTGAAGCATACTTTAGCCTGGAAGACGGAGGGAGGCATTCGCTTAGATTATAAACCTGTAGTCATCACCCGGTTCCAGCCGGAGGAGAGAAAATTTTAAGACCGGTAAATTCACCAAGGAGCAAAAAAATGATGCAATCCTTTAAAATTTTTCGATTCAATCCGGATGAGGACAAACAATCCTATTATAAATCCTATACAGTGGACATCCAGGAAGGGATGTCGATCCTGGACGTCCTGAATGAGATCAAATGGAAGCAGGACGGGAGCTTGACCTTCCGCCGGTCTTGCCGCCATGGGATCTGCGGTTCTTGCGCCATGACGATCAATGGATTGAACCGCTTAGCCTGCGAAACCCAGGTGAAATCCCTCGGTGGAGGGACGGTTACCATCGAGCCCCTGAGGCACTTCCCGGTGATCAAGGATTTAGCCGTGGATATGGATGATTTTTATAAAAAATACGAAGCCATAAAGCCCTATTTCATCGCCGGCACCGCGCCTACCGACAAAGAGCGGTACCAGAGTATTGAAGACCGGAAGAAGATCGATGGCTCCTATGAATGCATTCTCTGCGGCGCCTGCACTTCTTCCTGCCCGTCATACTGGGCCAACTCGAACTTTTTGGGACCGGCGGCCCTGCTCAAGGCGTACCGTTTTGTTTTTGATTCCCGGGAAGAAGGGCTGAGAGAACGCCTGCCGATCCTTAACAGCCGGCATGGCCTCTGGCGGTGCCATACCATCTTCAACTGTACCATCTGTCCTAAAGGTTTGAATCCCACGTGGGCCATTGGCGAGTTGAAAAAGAAAGTCATCAGCGAAAAATATTAAATGACTGTAAGACGTTAGCCCTTTGAAAAGAGGTGATGCGTAAGGGCTGAGGGAATCCATGGCCCGGGGGCCTGGGCGGACCGCTTGGAATCATGAGGCGCTGATTTCTTCGCAGGCGGAGCGGGGAAAACGCCCCCCGCCTCCTCCGGCGGAAACGCGCGGGGTTCTTCGTGGCCAAGCGGAAACCCGGCCGATGCTTCCGGCGCGGTCCGCCCAGACCCCCGGGCCTCAACAAAGGCGGTAAAACCACTACTTCAAACCGCTAAATTAATACGTAGATTGAATTCAGGAGTCAGCTCCATGGAGATTTTTCTTGAACATCCATGAGTACCAGGCGAAGGGGATTCTTGCCCGTTACAGGATAAAAATCCCGAAGGGGCGGGTGGCCTTTAACCTTAGAGAGGCCGAAGCCGCCGCCCGGGAGATTGGCCCGGGGCCCTTTGTGATTAAGGCCCAGGTCCATGCCGGCGGTCGCGGAAAAGCCGGCGGAATCGGTCTGGCCAAAAACCCCTCTGAAGTTTGGGCCATCGCCCGCGAGATGTTCGGAATGCGGCTGAAAACCTCGCAGACCGGGAAGCAGGGGAAACCCGTAAGCCGGGTGCTGGTGGAAGAAAGCCTACCCATCTCCCGGGAATTCTATTTGGGAGCAACCATCGATCGCGGTCTGGAAAAAATCGCCGTCATCGGTTCCTCTGCGGGCGGGATGGAAATTGAGGATGTGGGAGCCAGGTCTCCGGAGAAGATTCATAAAATGGTTGCCGAACCGGGGTGCGGTTTTACCTTTTTCCAGGGGCGAAAATTGGCCATGGCCATTGGTTTGGAAGGGACCCTCATCGGTAAATGGGCCAATATTGCCTTCGCCCTGTTCCGCATATTCGTTGAGAATGACTGTTCCCTGGCAGAAATTAACCCCCTGGGTTTAACCGCAGCCGGCGACTTAGTGGCGCTGGATGCCAAGATGAACATCGAAGACAACGCCCTCTACCGCCATCCTGAAATCCTAACCCTGCAAGACGTCGAACAGGAGGACCCGCGGGATGTAGAAGCCGCCCGGATGGGATTGAATACCTTTATTAATCTATCCGGGAGTATTGGGTGCATCGTCAACGGCGCCGGACTGGGCATGGCTACTCTGGATATTCTCCGGTATTACGGAGGAGATCCAGCCAATTTTTTGGATGCGGGTGCGGGAGCTTCCAAAGAGATTATTCAGAACGCCTTCACCCTGCTCAACTCGGACCCCAAGGTCAAGGGGATTTTTATCAATATGTTCGGGGGGATCACCCGCTGTGACAGCTACGCCCAGGGCATCGTAGATGCGATCCGCGAAAAACCTCTGACCGTGCCCTTAGTCGTGCGCATGGAGGGAACCAACGTAGAATTGGGCCGGAAGATTCTGGCCGAGTCGGGATTGAATATTCTCTATGCGGTGAGCATGAAAGAAGCCGCCCAGAAGATCATCGAACTCACCAAGAGAGAATAATGCAAACGCAATGACAGGTTATTTAAGGCGTGGGTATTCGTTGTTGCACACGGCTTTTAATTGTTCTCCGTAATCCTATCCCCCTTCCCCCAATAAACCCACCCCTATTTTTAAAAAGAGAGGAGAAAAAATGGAAAAGCGCTTGCAGGGGAAAGTTGCTATTGTAGTAGGGGCCGGTCAGACTCCGGGAGACACCATCGGCAACGGGAGAGCCACGGCTTTGCTTTTTGCCCGGGCCGGCGCCAAAGTCATGGCGGTCGATAACCGCTTGGAATCGGCAAAGGAAACCCAAGCGATGATCGACCGGGAAGGGGGAGAATCTTTTCCCTTTGCCGCCGACGTAACCCGGCAGGAAGATTGCCGGCAGATGGTTGAGAAATGCATGGGGACTTTTGGCCGCATAGACATCCTGGTCAATAACGTGGGGATCGGAGGGGAAGATCAGGGGCCGGTGAAGCTCAGAGAAGAGGTCTGGGACCGGATCTTTGCCGTGAACCTCAAGAGCATGTATTTTACCTGCAAGCACGTTTTGCCGCACATGGAAAAGCAGGAAAGCGGCTCCATCATCAACATTTCCTCGGCGGCGGCCGTTTGCGCCGTTTCCATGCTGGCCTATAAGACTTCCAAGGCCGGAGTCAATGCCCTGACCCATTCCATCGCCATGAAGTACGCCAAAAAAGGGATCCGCGTCAACGCCATCATGCCCGGCCTGATGAATACCCCCATGGCCATCGAGGGGATCTCCCGTTTCCGGGGGATCAGCAAAGAGGACCTGATCAAGGGGCGCAATAGTATGGTTCCCCTGAAGGGAGGAATGGGCACCGGATGGGACACGGCCCATGCCGCTCTTTTCTTGGCCTCTGAGGAAGCTAAATTTATTACGGCGGTCATTCTTCCCGTTGACGGGGGCCAGTGCGCGAAAATAGGCTGAAAATGTTTGGTCGGTTTTTCCCCTCTTTCCCCCAAAGGGAAGATGGCGATTCGCTTGAGATCTTTATCTGCGAGTATCTGCGAAAATCTGCGTCCCAATAAATTTAAAGGAAGACAAGGAGAATAGAAATGGCGCGAGTTTCTTTTTTAGCCAAAGAACAGGCTGCTCCGGAGATCCGGGAGATGTTTCAAAAGATGGAAGACAATGGTTTTCGAGTATTGAATCTCTTTAAGGTTATGGCTCACAGCCCCAAAGTCGGGCGCAATTTTCTGCGGTTGGGAAACGCCATTCTTTTTAAAGGGGCAGTCCCTCCCAACCTGCGGGAGATGGCCATTTTGCGGGTCGGCCACATCAACCAGGCGAATTATGAGTGGACCCAACACGTACCCATCGCCCTTAGAGCAGGGGTAAGACAGGAACAAATCGAAGCCCTGCCAATCTGGGAGAATTCAGGGAAATTCAATGAGCAGGAGCGGGCCATTCTGCGCTATACCGATGAGGTGGCCAAGAATATTCGGGTAAAAGATGATACCTTTGCCGCGGTTCGGAGTTTTCTGAGTGAAGAGGGGATTGTGGAGCTTACCACGACGATCGGCTATTACGGGATGGTCTGCCGAATCCTCGAAGCCTTGCAGGTTGAATTGGAAAAATAGTTGCACGGGCGGGGAGAAGATTGTGAAGGAGGGGAAAGAAAATCAAGGGTCCCTTCTGTCCCGTTACCGGGCCCTTGGCCTTACGATTGAAAAGGGGATGATGGGCGGGAAAATTCTGGCCGACCTGGGCATAGAGGTCAACAAGGTCGAGCCGCCGGGGGAGATCCGGCCCGTAATTTTCAAATAAACAGGGCGTCGGAATTCACAAACTTAGTAATCCATTTTTGGCGACTCTTGGGTTAAGTTTCGGGTCTCGAAATTCGAGTTTAATTCTGAAGGGAGGTCAGGCGATGCAAGAAGCAAAAAAAGCGTTGTCGGGGGTCAGGATCTTGGATTTGACCCAGTACGAAGCCGGAACGTCATGCACGCTCCTGCTGGGATTTTTAGGGGCGGAGGTCATCAAGGTCGAGCCACCGGAGGGGGGTGACCCGGGAAGGACAGCAGGAACCGAAAAGCCGGGAGTGGATGCCTTTTATTTCGTGCTTTTGAACCCGAATAAAAAGAGTATTACCCTGAACTTGCGATCGGAGAAGGGGCTTCAATTTTTCAAGGAGATGGTTCGGAAAGCAGACGTTGTAGTTTCCAACTTCATGGTCGGCACTATGCAGCGGCTGGGGATTGATTATCCTATTCTGAAGGCCATCAACCCCAAGATTATTTATGCGGCCATCTCGGGTTTCGGTTCCAAGGGCCCCTACCATGCTTACCCATGCTTTGACATTATTGCCCAGGCCACCGGAGGAGGAATGAGCTACACCGGATTTCCAGAAAATCCCCCCACCAAATGCGGCCCGACCATTGGTGATAGCGGGGCCGGAATTCACCTGGCCATCGGGATTCTTAGCGCCCTCTATCGGCGTAGCCAGACCGGAGTCGGGCAGGAGGTCGAGGTTACCATGCAGGAGAGTGTAACCAACCTCATCCGGGCCTCCATGTCCGCCCATTTTGGGACGGGAAAAGTTTTGAAACGGATGGGCAACGCCGCCTATGGATTGGTTCCCTGGAATACTTTTAAATGCCTGGACGGACATATCGTAATCGGGGCCGTTCCCCAGAACCTCTTTGAGAATCTACTAAAAGCCATCGGGCAGGAAAAGCTCATTCAGGATGAACGTTTTAAAGGGATGCGCAACCGGGTGCGGAATGCCAAGGACCTTGAAGCCGCTATCGAGGCCTGGACTTGCACCAAAACCAAGCAGGAAGCCTGGAAGATCCTGGCCGAGGCCCGGGTACCGGCCGGGGCGGTTCTCGATAGCGCAGAGATTCTGACGGACCCCAATCTTCTGGAGCGGGAGATGATTGTAGAGATCGATCATCCGGCGAGGGGAAAGATCAAGATGCTGGGTTCTCCGATCAAACTGTCAGATTCACCCGTCAAGGTAACGGCGGCCCCCCTGTTGGGCGCCAATAATGAAGAAATATACAGTTCCCTCTTAGGGCTGGATGCTCAGAAGTTAGAGGAGTTGAAGAAAGAAAAGGTCATTTGAAAAGCGAAGAAATGATAGAAAATTTTATTTCCGGGTCCTGGACTCCGGAAAGAAAGGGGTAGAGGATGGAGAAGGAGCTCATCACGGGCGGGGAAGCCATCGGGCAGGTACTCAAGGAAGAAGGAGTAAGATATTTGTTCGGCATTGGCGGCGGACACGTTTTCCCGTTGATTACCGGAATCGTAGGACAGGGAATCCGGATGATTCACATGCGCCATGAGCAGACCGGAGTTTACGCGGCAGACGGATATGCTCGATCGGCTCGGAAAGTCGGGGTCTGTTTTGGAACGGCCGGGCCGGGGATGACCAACATGCTCAGCGGGATAACGCAAGCGTTTATCTGCCGCAGCCCAGTACTCTGCTTATTCGGGCAGCATCTGACCAGCGAGGATCGGCGGGAGCCGATCCAGGAGGCCTATGGAGCTGAAATAACCCGGACGATCACCAAGTGGAGCGCCCGAGCGGTGGACCAGCGAATGCTTTCCTTTTTAACCAAAAAAGCCATGCGGGAAATGTTGATCTACCCTCCGGGTCCCGTGGCGTTGGAGATTCCCCTGAACATCCTGGCCCGGCGGGATAAAACCGCCGGTCAAAGGGCCTTCACCCCGGACTCAAAGTTTCCCGCAAAAGAGATGATGGGATCTGCCGGCAACCCTGCTGCGGTAGAGAAGTTGGTGGAGATGATATTATCCGCCGAACGGCCCGTGATTGTAGCTGGGGATGGGGTACACTGGGCCAATGCTTCTCGAGAGTTGCAGGAAGTGATCAAGCTCCTCCAGGTACCCGTGTTGACCCGGCGCATCGCCCGGGGTGCGGTTCCGGAAACGGACCCGCTGGCCTTTAGTTCCCGCACCCGGGATGGAGTACTCAAGAATGCGGATTTAGCTGTGGCCATCGGGCTCCGGATCGGGTATCTGGAAGGATATGGTCGATGGGCGAGAAAGCTGCCCAGGTTTGTCCAGATCAATGAGAGCGAGGCCGAAATCAAGAATGAGGTCCCGACCGATTTGGCCATCGTGGGCAATCCCCGGATCATCCTGCAGCAGATGATCGAGATCCTCCGACAAAACCCCGAAAAGGTCAAAGTAAAGACGGATTGGATCAAGGCTGTTCAGACGATTAAGACTGAGGCCCAGGGGAAAAGCAGGCAGGAGGCCGAAAGTTTCCAGAAGAACACCCCCGTTCACCCCGCCTACCTCGCCCAGGAGATCGTCGATTTTCTCGATGATTCAGCCACGATCGTCTATGATGCCTTTACCGGAACTTACTATTTGACCGATCGGGTCCGCTCGACCTTTCCGGGAAAAATTCTGGATGCAGGAGAACATGCCGGGGTGGGGCACGGGATTGGAATGGGGATCGGAGCGCAGCTTGCTCGACCCGGCAAACAGGTTTTGGTCATGATGGGCGATGGCGGGATGGGCATCGGGGGAATGGATGTGGAAACCGCCGTTCGCTGCAAGCTTCCGGTGGTTTTTCTGGTTAATAACAACAGCGCGTGGATGGCCGGCTCTTTTGACATGTACTTCCGGAAATATCTGGGCGAGGAGAACAACTGGAGCATTACCCCGGGCTGCCGCTACGACAAAATGTTCGAGGCGACCGGATGCCACGGAGAACATGTGGAGAAACCGGAGGAGATCCGGCCGGCTCTGGAGAGAGCTTTTAATTCCGGGAAACCAGCCGTGGTCAACGTGGTTGTGGACCCAAAGGTAATCCATAAAGGGATGATGCTGAATATGGATCCGGCTGCGGTTGGATGGCTGGAGCCCGATCAAATTCCGGAAGCCGGCAGAAAGATCGTCTACCGGGAAGATCCGCTAAAGAGCCCGGGGAAAGGCTCTATCCATAAACAGTGAGGGAAGGAAAAGAGGGGCCGCAAGCGAAAGCCCGCGGTTCGGACGAGGGCCTGTTTTGGCGACTTACTATGAAGTCCATAATTGACCGGACATATTCTTCCAAAATCTCCCCTATCCCCTCTTTGCCAAAGAGGGGAATTCCTCCCTTTGGTAAAGGGAGGCGAGGAGGGATTTAGTCTTCGGTGTCTACATAATTATAGATTGACTATTAGCCTGAAAGACTGGATAAACAGTTGGGGCGGGGAGGAAATCGATGAAGGCGATGGTGATTGTTCCCAAACCGGAGGGGGGCACTCTGGAGCTCCGCGATGTGCCCAAGCCTGAACCGCGTCCCGGTGAATTATTAATACGGGTGAAAGCGACGGCTTTGAATCGTGCCGACCTTTATCAACGCCAGGGAACCTATCCGAGACAGGTGAGATCTGGCGACGGTCTGCTGAGCGTCGCCGGGCTGGAGGCCGCTGGAGAAGTTGAGAGCATGGGGAATGACGTCGCCGGGTTTGCAGTAGGCGACCGGGTTATGGCCACGTGTGCTGGGGGGTATGCCGAGTTTGTGGCCGTAGATCACCGTTTAGCGTTCCCGGTGCCCGATAAATTGAGTTGGGTAGAGGCGGCGACGATCCCCGTATCTTATATGACGGAACATGATGCCCTCATCACCAATGCTCGTCTGCAATCAGGGGAATCGGTGCTGGTGCATGCTGCTTCCTCGGGGGTCGGCATCGCTGCGATCCAAATTGCCAAGCTCTTCGGAGCGAAGCCGGTCATCGGCACTGGAAGCGTGGCTGCTAAATTCGAGGTCCTAAGGCCTCTGGGGATGGATCTCGGGATCAACCACCGGGCTGAAAAACTTTCCGAGGCCGTGCTCGCGGCTTCGGGGGGCCTCGGGATTAATATTATTATCGACCACATCGGGGGCCCCCTTCTTGACGAAAACCTTCGGTGCTTAGCCCTGCGCGGGCGGCTGATCAGCGTAGGCCGCCTCGCGGGAATCACCGGCGAGCTTAACCTCGATCTCCTGGCCCTGAAACGCCTGCATTTGATCGGCGTCACCTTCCGCACCCGCACCCTCGACGAGCGCATCGCCATTGCCAGGCGTTTTGCCGCCGACTTGCTGCCCGCCCTGGCCGATGGCCGCCTGCGCCCGTTGATCGACCGGGTTTTTCCGCTCGATCAAGCGCTGGAAGCGCAGGCCTACATGGTTTCCAACGCGCAGGTTGGAAAGATCGTACTGACTGTTTAAATGCAGGGTCGATGAAGCCTGGTATCTCTGCCCAAGCCATAGCGATCCGCCTGCAGCGTGGGTAATAGTTACAGCGAATTTTTCTTTCCATGGAAAGGGTTACATCCGCCCATTTCTTACTCCGCGTCTCTTTGCGGAAAGGGATGAAGATGGTGAAGGGAAGGGTAGTCGCGGCCGTTCTTTTTTAAAGAGGGGAGTTCCTCCCTTTTATCTGTTTATTTTTTCTTCCCACTATTTTAAGCTATATCGAGACTGTTACGATAAAAAATGAAAAAAAATTTTAAAAATATTTAATGGAACCGAAATCTATAATCTTTTCAAATCTCTTTTAGGTTTAGCGAAAACAATTGGGCTTTAAATCATCATTTTATTGGCATTATATTGGGTTGATCAAAAAATGATAGGTTGTGTTTATTTTTCAACTAGTTCCGAGTTTTTTCGTAACAGTCTCTATATCATAAAATACACGCGATTATTTTCTGACGGGGCTAAAATAAATAGCAAGACATGTCACCAGGTATATTGAACAACCCGTGAAGGAAGATGTTAAACGGAAAATGGTTTTTAGCGACGAGCTTTGCGATGGCACGGACGCTGCGCGCCGCGTCATTGAGGCTGCGGATTGACATCCGCAGCCCCGTTGGCATTTAAACTTGACTTTCGGTCCGAATGTGGTACTGTATTTGGACTGGAGGAAAAAATTATGAATATTACAGACGATATTAAACCAGTTACTTATCTAAAATCACGGGCAGCCGATTTACTCAATCAAATTAATGAAACGCATCGGCCTGTTATAATAACCCAAAACGGTGAACCCCGAGCTGTACTCCAAGATCCAAAAAGTTATGAAAATATGCGTAATGCCATCGGCCTTTTAAAACTTATTTCAGCAGGGGAAGCCGACATTAGGGAGGGGCGAATAACGTCACAAGAAGATGTATTCGATGAAATTGAAAGTGCACTAAAAGAAAGCCATAAATGAACAAAAAATATCATGTTAAATGGTCTGCTATTGCGCAAAGTGATTTGAAACAAATAGTTGATTATATAGCGATTGATAGCCCAGACAATGCACTGCAAATACTGAAAAAAATCAGAGAAAAAGCGTCAGACCTCTACACCTTCCCTGATCGGGGTAAGATTGTACCGGAGTTGAAAGATCAGGGCATACACATCTACCGCGAAATAATTGTTTCTCCCTGGCGAATTATTTACAGAATATCAGATGCAACTGTTTTTGTTTTATCCGTTATAGATTCAAGACGGAACGTCGAAGATATCTTGCTGAACCGATTTGCCAAATAAAAGATTTGCCAACAAGCGCGTGCACTCGGACGCGCGGAAGATCGCCGCGCGCCGCGCCATCGAGGCTGCAGCGGGCGGTCGTCCACGCGAGCAAGCTCGCGCATCCGCCCGCCGCTGATCCGCAGCCCCGTTAGGCCGAACAGAAAGTATTCCCGAAGTTGGCAGAAAGGAGTAAATGCGATGGCCACCGACCTTAAGCTCCTTTGGCTGCGACGAGTCCTCTTCGTGAAAGTCCTGATCACTATTTTTGTCTGGGGCTTGCCTGCCCTCCTCGGACTTCTGTCCCTACTCGTTATTCTGGGAGTACCCATCCCGGAAGACGCCATCTACTTGAGGCTCTTCGGTGGGGCGGCTACGGCTTGGGGAGTCGCCTCTTGGTTTGCATACAGAGACCCTGTTCGAAATGTGGCGATCGTGAAGGCAGGGCTTATTGACAATGCGTTGCCGACGCTTGCGATTGTCTACTTGGGGATCACGGGAGGGGTCTCAAGTGCGTTTATCTGGATATCGGGTCTTCTCACCGGTCTATTCTTCGTGTCGTTCCTGGTGCTGATGCCCCGGGGAGAAAACCGTCTGGCAATATAGTGGCCCAGATCAACTGCTTCGCCTAACAAGCGGCTCCACCGGATCGCCGATTGTAGGCCATTCCTTTCCACCCGCGTCTCTTTGCGGCGAGGGCATTGCTACACGGACAATCTGCATCAAACCGTAAGAAAGGAGTAGAGAGAATGATTGCGCGAGTTTGGAGACGGTAAAAAAATCTTGCATGCACGATATATCGTACGCTATAATGTACAAAATTAAAACTTAAATGAGGTGCAATATGCAAAGAGTTAAAATTGACCAAGATATCAAACCCTTGTCAGAGGTACGGACAGGTATCGCAACCTATATAAAGCAAGTCCACGATACAAAAAGACCTATGATAATTACTCAGCATGGGAAAGGCGTTGCTGTCCTTTTGGATGCACACGAATATGAAGCGATGCAAGAGAAACTTGAGCTAATAACAGATATTCAGATATCCCTAAACCAGCTGGATAATGGGGCAGGAATAGATCATGCAGATGCAAAAGAAAAAGTTTTGAAGCGAGTTCTGAAATGAAAATAATCTGGTCCCCGATAGCTATCGATAGGGCTTCGGAAATCGCTGGTTATATTGCCCAAGACAAACCATCAGCCGCAGAAAATTGGATTAACACAGTGTTTTGCAAAGTTGAGCAGCTAAAATCTTCTCCTGAAATCGGCAGGATTGTACCTGAAATAAATAACAATTATTTCAGAGAACTTATTTATGGGAATTACCGCATCATCTATCGTATTGAAAAGAAACAAATATCTATTCTTACGATTCGCCATGGCAAACAAATATTGCCGATAAATGAAATTAAGGCATAACCTGGCTCTGCGCCAGACTCGGGCCAAAGAGCGGCCCTCTTTGGTGAGAACTGGCGTTATGTATTTCAATAAATAAACAGGTGTATTAAAAAAGGGCATGATGAATAATTCATTAAGAGGAGCACTTTTATCGGGTTTGGTATTTCCAGGCTTGGGTCAGGTTATTCTAAAACACTATAAGCGGGGTATCGCTTTGATGCTTATTGTCTTAGCCAGTCTGTTAGTAATTATAGCGCAAGCAGTACAACAAGCCTTGACCATTCTCGAAAAGACTGAGTCGGAGGGTGGGGCAATTGATATGAGCACGATATCAAAGGCAGCCACCCAGGCATCCACCACTTCTGAAAGCCTCATATTCAAGCTCCTCTTGTTATTGATAATCTTCTGCTGGATCATCGGGGTCGTTGATGCTTACCTAAGCGGGAGAAGAAAAGACATCGAAGGCCGTTTGGCGAGTAAAGCTTCAAAGGGCAATGACCGCTAATTACATAACCATAGGATCAACTTGACTGGTATTCCGCTGTCGCTCCATACCAGCAAGTTATCCTAAACGTTGGCACCAGAAGAAAGGAAGAAGCTTTGTCATTTTCAGTCATCGAACGGATCCGCGAGAAGATTCGGAGCCGCGACTACTTCCTATCCTCCCACGCGGAAGATGAAATGGTGGAGGATGGGATCGAGCGGAGCGACGTGGAGGCGGCCATCCTTGGCGGTTTCATCGACAAGAAGCTGACGCACGATCTGCGTGGAAGCCGGTATCGGGTTGAAGGGCCAGCCGAAGATGGTAGACTCATACAAGTACTGTGCCGCTTCCGGGAAGACCGGTCACTGGTCATTATCACTGTGTACGAGAAGGGGTGACGAAATGAAATGCGAGTTCTGCGATTCGGAAACAAGTAAGAAGAGGGTGAAGAAGCAGCATTGGCTCAAGGGCAAGCTCTATATTGTTGAGAACGTGGAAGCGGAGGTATGTCGTCAGTGCGGCGAGAGATACTTCCATGCCACTACGCTGGACAGAATCGACAAGCTTGTTTCTGGAGACCACTCTGTCAAGGCAGTTCTTTCGGTTGAGGTGGTGTCCGCGTAGCATCGCCGCGCCATCGGGGCTGCGGCTTTCTGTCCGGCGCTCCGCGCCGGGTCATCAAGCGGCTGCAGGGGACGGTCGTCCACGCGAGCCAGCTCGCCCGTCTGCCCACCGCTGATCCGCAGCCCTGTTCGACGATATTATTAAAGGGGAAGAAATGCCGAAGGCTGTGAGGAAGATCAAGTCAACTACGGGCCTTTCGCTGGTCAAGGCGAGACCGGTATCGCAGAAAGAACGTAAGAAGTGAGAAGAAAGACGTGAGAAGTAAGAAGTGCGAAGCGAGAGGTAAGATGTGAG